>JBFKCZ010000570.1:0-1606 GCA_041620035.1 Pseudomonadales bacterium | reverse complement strand
GTGCAGTTGAAACACGCCATCGCCGGTGAACAGCACGCCGACTTCCTGGTCGAATGCCGCCGCCACGAGAATCGCATCGATGACCTCGTGGTTGATCGCGCCGAGGCCCGGCGGTTGCGCGACCACGAAGAGTACTTTCTTGTTGGTCGTCATGCCGCGAAGGTGATGACGCGATCGGCATCGATCGTCGCCGCGGTCAGCTGGCCCAGGCCGACGATCTGAAAGGGTGCACGGACGTTCGCGGCCGAACGTTCGTATCGTTCCGCTTCGGTCTCGTCGAGAACCCCGCGTCTCAGCGCTGCGGAGATGCAGATGCAGAGTTCGACGCTACCGTGGCGCGCCAAGTCGGCCCACGCCTGGCCCACATCCACCTCGTCTTGGGGCACTACGTTCAGGCTGCCGCCTACGACCACCGCGTCGTGATAGAAGAAGACGCGAACGATCTCGTGACCGGCGGTGAGCGCTGCGCGTGCGAATCGCAGCGCGCTCGAATGCGAGCGGCTGACTGTGGGCGATCCGTAGACGATGATGGCGAGCTTCACTGTCGATTGGCGCGTATGAGTGGCTGCATAGATTACCGCAACGGCCGAAGCTAACATGGCTTCTTCGCGAGAGGGAGTGCCGATGCTGAAACGCATTGCCGGCTATCTGTTTCCACGCACCGAGGAAGTGCCGGCGGCGAGTCGCCAGCTCGAACGCGATGGCTACGCAATGCTGGTGGGTGTACTCGATCACGATTCGGTAACCGCTCTGCGGACGGAGATCGAAGCGGTCTATGCCACCCATCCCGCGGACGGCCGTGCCCCTGGCCGGCGCGACGCCGAGGAAGACGACGACTTCCGGTACGAGATGTTCAATCGCAGCGCGCTGGCACAAAAGGCCATCGCACATCCGACCATTCTGGCGACCATCGAGCCGCTGCTCGGTGAGGACTGTCACGTGATTGCCAACACCGCATGGCGCAATCCGCCGCGCAAGTCGAACCAGCACGGCGGTGGCTTCTGGCACATCGACGCCGGTCCTCACATTCCGCGCGACCCGGGCATTCCGTGGGATGAACGTATTCCGTATCCGATCTTCGCGATCGGCGCGCACATCTACCTGCAGGACTGTCCGCTCGACTGCGGCCCCACCGGCGTGCTCGCTGGCAGCCACAAATCGGGCACACCGCCGCCGCGCGACCGGATCGCCGATGTCGATCTGCAATGGAACGGCCGCGGCGTAGTGCCTCTGGAGGCAAAGTCCGGTGATGTCTGCCTGTTCGTCTCCGACGTGTGGCACCGTCGCCTGCCGTCGCTCGATGGCGATCGTGGACGGTTCTTTCTGCAGGCGCACTATGGGCGGCGTGACATTGCCCAGCGTGTACGCCCCACCAGCGCGGTGAACCACCTTTCGGACGCGGCCAGGGCGCGCGCGCAGAGCCCGCGCGAGAAGAGCCTTCTGGGTCTGCATGGAAACTTTTTCTACGATGGCTGAATCAGAAATGTCCAACCGATACGACGTCATTGTCGTTGGCGCCGGCTTCGCCGGCATGTACGCCTTGTACCGCTTTCGCAATCAGGGTCTGAAAGTGCTGGTCGTCGAAGCCGGCTCCGACGTAGGTGGT
>JBFKCZ010000569.1:0-1607 GCA_041620035.1 Pseudomonadales bacterium | reverse complement strand
GGGCCTGGGTGTAGGCCTGATTGCCTTCGCCGGGCTCCGTGTATTCCGTGATCTCGTTCGCCACCTTCTCACCGATACAGATCATGATCGAGGAGGTGAACTGATCGGGCTGGAAGTACTCGTTGCCCTTCGACGTGATCTCGAAGGCATCGAAGGTGCTCGCGAAAGTTTTCGGCAGGCTGGTTGCCTGTTCGCTTGCGTAGCCGCGTGAGCGCAGTGCATCGAGCGCACTGAAACTCGATCGGTTGCCGAAGAACGACACTTCGCCGGCCTTGCTGACGTAACGCTTGCCGTCGCGGCTCTCGAAGGCATCGATGCCGAGCGAACCCGGCCCCACGCACAGCTTCTTCTGTTCGTCCGTCCGTAGCGCATCCAAGAGATCGCCCTCGATGCCGCCGCAGCCAAACAGCATGGCACAGAGCATCCCTGGCACCGCGATCTTCACCCATTTCATCGTTCGTCTCCCGCGTCCAATGGCTGTGCCAGGTAGGACGCGGTCAGATCTCGATCGTCAGGGTGTGCCGGCCATCAACTCCTTCATGCTGACGGATTCGTCGGCGACCCGTGCCGGATCGAGGCGGGTGCGTTTGGCGACCATCTGCCGGCAGGCCATGAACTCCTTCGGACTGTTTACGGCATCGGCGGCCACCAGCACGCCATCCTTGAGATAGAACGTTGCAAACGCGTTGGCAGCCGGGTCGCCGCGCACGACCGCGGTATCGCCGTCGGTGGAGAAGCCCACCATCTGCAGCTTCAGTTCGTACTGATCCGACCAGAACCACGGAATCGCGGCGTAGGCGGCGTCGCCGCCGAGCATGTTCGTCGCCGCGACCCTGGCCTGATCCAGCGCGTTCGGCACGCTTTCCAGGCGCAACCGCCGCCCCAGCAGTTCGTTGGGATGATTCGTGCAGTCTCCGGCGGCATAGATGTCCGCATCGCTGGTGCGGCAGTGGTCGTCCACCACGACGCCGTTGTCGCAGGTCAGGCCGGCGGCAGCGGCGATTTCGACATTGGGAATGATGCCAATGCCGACAATCACTACATCGGCGGGTACTGGTGGCGCGCCGTCGACGTTCACCGCGGTGACGCGACCGTCGCCCGTGAATCCCGTGACCTTGGCGCTGGTACGCAGCTTCACCCCGCGCCCCGTGTGCAACGCATCGTAGTAGGCGCTCATCGCTTCGGTGGTGACCCGCTTGAGTATCCGGTCTTCCATTTCGAGGACCGTGACGTCGACAGCGGCCTTCACCGCGACCGCCGCCACTTCGAGCCCGATGTAGCCACCGCCGACGATTGCCAGTCGTTTGCCGGGCGCCAGTTCGGCGCGAATGGCGTCCACATCGGCGATGGAGCGCAGATAGTGGATGCCGGCCAGGTCGCTGCCGGGAATCGTCAGCTTGCGCGGCCGTCCGCCGGTGGCGATGAGCAGCTTGCTGTAGGGGATGGTTTCGCCGCTGCTCGTGGTGACGGTGTGCGCCTTCGCGTCGATGGCCTCGACGCGGGTATCGAGCTTCAGCGTGATGTCGCGGTCCGCGTAGAACTTCTCCGGGCGCAGGTAGACCTTGTCGAGCCCGTGCTCCCCCGACAGATACTGCTTGGAGAGCGGC
>JBFKCZ010000568.1:0-1624 GCA_041620035.1 Pseudomonadales bacterium | reverse complement strand
GCGCTCACGCTCGCGGCCGTGCTCGTCGGCAATGGCCACTTCGCCAGAACGCGACACCGCCACCAGCTCGCCGGATTCTTTCGACACGGTCTTCAGATTGTGCATGCGAACCGTGCCGCCGTGCCGAACCTGAACGTTGTCGATCGCGGTCGCGCGTGAAGCCGCACCACCAATGTGGAACGTCCGCATCGTGAGCTGCGTACCCGGCTCGCCGATGGACTGGGCGGCGATGACACCCGCCGCTTCCCCGACGTTGACCAGGTGCCCACGTGCCAGGTCGCGACCGTAGCACATGGAACACACACCGTAGCGCGTATCACAGGTGATCGGCGAACGCACGATGAGCTCATCGACACCCATCTGTTCGAGCCGATCGACCCAACCCTCATCGATGATCGTTCCAGCGGGAACCAACAGCGTCTTGCCGTCACCCGCCAGAACATCGGCCGCAACGACACGACCGAGCACTCGAGCAGACAACGCTTCGACCACGTCGCCACCCTCGATCAGAGCGGTAATCTCGAGCCCTGCTTTGGTGCCGCAGTCGACTTCCGTGACCACCAGATCCTGAGCGACGTCCACGAGACGACGTGTCAGGTATCCCGAGTTAGCCGTCTTCAGAGCGGTGTCGGCCAGTCCCTTCCGCGCGCCGTGCGACGAGATGAAATACTCGTTCACGGAAAGCCCTTCGCGGAAGTTCGCCTTGATCGGGGTCTCGATGATGCTGCCATCCGGTCGCGTCATCAGTCCGCGCATGCCGGCGAGCTGTCGAATCTGCGCCGGGGAGCCCCGGGCACCCGAGTCGGAATAGATGTAGACGGAGTTGAACGATGGCTGTTCTTCCTCTTTACCTTTGCGGCTCTTCACCTTCTCTTTGGAGATGCCGTCCATCATCGAACGCGCAACCAGATCGTTGGCGCGCGACCAGATGTCCACGACCTTGTTGTATTTTTCGCCCTGCGTCACGAGGCCCGACGCGTACTGCGACTCGATCTCCTGCACTTCCGACTCCGCGTCGGAGATGATCTTCTTCTTGGCCGCCGGGATGACGAAGTCGTCGATCCCGATCGATGCGCCCGACATCGTCGAGTATGCAAAACCCGTGTACATCAGCTGGTCTGCAAAGATGACCGTGTCCTTCAGGCCCACGTTTCGATAACAGGTGTTGATCAGCGCCGAGATGCCGCGGCGATCCATGGGCTTGTTCACCAGCCCGAACGGCAGCTGCTTGGGCACGATGTCGTACAGCAGTGCCCTGCCGACCGTGGTTTCGACAAGCGTGCGCTCTTCGTGCCACTCGCCGTTTTCGTCGGCCACGAGTTCGAAGACGCGAACCTTTACTTTGGCGTGCAGTGATACTGCGCCAGTCTTGTGTGCCCGATGCACTTCCGCGCTGTTCGCGAACACCATGCCTTCGCCCTTGGCATTCACCGCGGAGCGCGTCATGTAGTACAGACCCAGTACCACGTCCTGCGAAGGCACAATGATCGGTTCGCCACTTGCCGGAGACAGGATGTTGTTGGTCGACATCATCAGCGCACGGGATTCCAGTTGCGCTTCGAGCGTCAGCGGTACGTGCACCGCCATCTGGTCGCCATCGAAGTCGGCGTTGTACGCCGCGCAG
>JBFKCZ010000567.1:0-1661 GCA_041620035.1 Pseudomonadales bacterium | reverse complement strand
TCCCAGTGATCCGAACGCACGTGGGTCATACCCTTGCGGATCGCGTCCTGATGCGATCCCGAGAACGCTGTGAACACCAAGTCGCCGGCGTACGGATGTCGCTCGTGCACCGGCAACTTGTTGATTCGTTCGACCGTTTCCTTCACTCGGCGCATGTTTCGGAAGTCGAGTTCCGGATCCACGCCTTGCGAGAACAGGTTCATCGCCATCGTGACGATATCGCAGTTCCCCGTGCGCTCACCGTTGCCGAACAGCGTACCTTCCACGCGCTCGGCGCCTGCCATCAGGGCGAGTTCCGTCGCAGCGATGCCGGTGCCGCGATCGTTGTGCGTGTGCAGACTGATGATGGCGCTGTCGCGCGCCGGAAAGTTGCGAATGAACCACTCGATCTGATCCGCGTAGATGTTCGGCGTGGCCATTTCCACCGTAGACGGCAGGTTCACGATCATCTTGCGCTGGGGTGTTGCACCCCATTCCCTCGCTACCGCCGTACAGATCTCGACGGCGAAATCGAGTTCGGTACCAGTGAAGCTCTCGGGAGAGTATTCGAACGTCACGTCGGTACCGTCACGCTCGAGCGCGGCGAGCCCTTCCTTGACGAGGCGTGTGCCTTGCACCGCCAGATCGATGATGCCGGCACGCTCCATCCCGAACACCACCCGTCGCTGCAATGTCGAAGTGGAGTTGTAGAGGTGGAAAATCGCCTTCGGCGCACCCCGCAATGCTTCCACCGTACGCTCAATCAGTTCGCTGCGCGCCTGACACAGAACCTGCACGGTGACGTGCTCGGGAATTCGCCGTTCATCGATGATGCGACGTATGAAGTCGAAGTCGGGCTGCGATGCGGCCGGGAATCCCACCTCGATGTCGGCGAATCCGACTTCGAGCAACAGATCCCACATCGCGAGCTTCTCGTCCACGTCCATCGGTTCGATGAGCGCCTGATTGCCGTCGCGCAGGTCCACGCTGCACCAGCGCGGTGCGCGCTCGATCGCCCGACTTGGCCAACGGCGGTCGGCGAGATCGATGGGCGCGAACGGTCGATACTTGTAGAACGGCATCGCGCCCGGGGAATTGCCGGCGCGAGTCGAATCGTTGATGGCACTGCGTTTTTCGCTGCTCATGGGCGAAACCTCTTCCTACATACGGTGTCTTTTCGGGTTTGAGTGGGCGTGCGCCCTTGTAGAACAGATGGTTGCCGGCTAGGCCGGCAGTCGCAGCAGTGCGGGAGCGCGAAAAGCACCCAGGAGTGAAACGGCAGTGACGAGGCAACAGCGCATAGTGCGCGAACTATAGCTATCACCACAGTGCTTGCCAAGCCATCACTCCAATCGCACAGACACGCTTTGTGCGGCGGAGCGTGCCTTCCGCCTGGCCTCCTCGATGGATTCGCCCAGCGCGAGCGCGACCCCCATGCGTCGCTTACCTTTGACTTCCGGCTTGCCGAACAGCCGCAGTTGGGTGCTCGTGTCGCGCAGCGCCACATCCAGATTTTCGAACCGAACCCGATTCGAGTCGCCCTCCACCAGGATCACCGCGGATGCCGCTGGTCCGCGCGCGGCAATATCCGGTATCGGTAGGCCGAGGATAGCGCGGGCGTGCAGCGCAAACTCCGACAGATCCTGACTGATCAGCGTGACCATGCCGGTGTCGTGGGGCCG
>JBFKCZ010000566.1:0-1756 GCA_041620035.1 Pseudomonadales bacterium | reverse complement strand
GTGGGGCGTACCGTGGAGCCGGGTGCGGCGCGGCGCTCGCCAGGCAGTGATCAACGGCGTACGCGAAACGCTGATCGAGCGAGACGAGGCTCACGGCCTCATCGCGCAACGCGACTTCGGCGGCACGCGCAAGTGGCGTACCTGCTACGTGTCCGATGCCACGGGACACGCGATGTTGAACAGCGTTGCCGATCAGGCCATTGCGGCGAGCATTCCGGTTACGGAGCGCGCGGAGGCAGTGGCCCTCATTCACGACGGAATCCGCTGCTACGGGGCGGTGGTTCGCGACCTGGTCAGCGGTGCGTTGTCGGCGCATCTCGCCAAGGCCACGGTGATCGCCACGGGCGGTGCGGGGCGGTTGTACCGCGTCACCACGAACTCCGTGATCTGCGACGGCATGGGGCATGCGGCTGCGCTCGAGACCGGTGTCGTAGCGCTCGGCAACATGGAGGCGGTGCAGTTTCACCCGACAGCGATCTTCCCTGCGGGCATCCTGGTCACGGAAGGCTGTCGCGGCGACGGCGGATTGCTGCTGGACACGGAACGCCACCGGTTCATGCCCGACTACGAACCCGATCGCAAGGAACTCGCCTCGCGCGACGTCGTGGCGCGACGAATGGAAGAGCACATCCGACGCGGCAAGGGCGTTTCGACACGCCACGGTGATCACCTCTGGCTGGACATCACGCTGCTCGGTGAAGACCACATCAAGCGCAACCTGCGCGAGGTGTGGGACATCTGCCACTACTTTCTCGGCATCGATCCGGTGCGCGATCTGATCCCCATCCGTCCGGCCCAGCACTACACGATGGGCGGGGTGCGGACGACGCCAACCGGAGCAACGCCTTCGCTGGCGGGCTTGTTCGCCGTCGGTGAAGCGGCCTGTTGGGACCTGCATGGCTTCAACCGGCTCGGCGGTAACTCGGTCGCCGAGACCGTGGTCGCGGGCATGATCGTCGGTGAATACGTGGCCGACTTCTGTGACCGGATGGACAACGATTCGGCAGCGCCGATGGGCCTGGTGCATGAGGCTTTCCGGCGCGAACAGGCGCAGCTCGATCGACTCGTCGACGGCGGCAGCGAGGACGCATCGGCGTTGCGCACGGAGTTGCAACTGCTGATGACGAATCATGTGGGCGTGTTTCGCAGCGGCGATGCGCTGGAAGAGGCGCTCGATGCCCTGCAGAAGCTGCTCGTGCGCAGTCGTCGCATTGGACTGCGTGTAAAGCGCGCCGGCGGTAATCCGGAAATTGCGACGGCGTATCGCGTTCAACGCATGATCAAAGTGGCAATCACGGTCGCCTACGGTGCGTATCTGCGCACGGAAAGTCGCGGCGCGCATTTTCGTGAGGACTGGCCGCAGCGAAACGATCGCGACTGGCTCAAACGCACGCTGATGACCTGGCCGGATGCACAGGCAACATTGCCGGTCGTGCAGTACGAGCCCATCGACGTCATGCAGATGGAGTTGCCCCCGGGGTGGCGCGGATACGGCGCCAAGGATGCAATCGAACATCCCGATACTGGCCGCCGCGTGGCCGAAGTTGCCGCTATTCGTGAACGGATGAAGGACCTGGATGCGAATGCGTTGCAGGATGCCCTTCTGCCCTATGAGCATCTCTTGCCGTCACATCTGCGGGGCCGCAACGAGCGCATCGATGAACCACTCGAGGGTTTGGAGCGAACATGATCGAAGTCGTGAGCGCGAGGCGCCTGAAGATTCGAATTCTGCGATTCGACCCGGAGGTTCCGGATC
>JBFKCZ010000565.1:0-1763 GCA_041620035.1 Pseudomonadales bacterium | reverse complement strand
GCGCTGGACGGGGCGCTGATCCCGGCGGCTTTGACGGCCCGGATTACGACTGTGTCGCATGCCAGGCGGCGTGTACCGCCTCGGCGACGATCGCGACCGCAAGGCACACTTCGTTGAGCGCGCGCTCATCGCCGCGGCGCGCCATCGCGGCAATGATTTCCTCGCGGGGAATCGCTACGAACAACGGGTCCGGCGCGGTCTCGAACTGACCCGGGTACGGCGGCAATGCGTCTCTCATGCGCAAACGTCTCGTGAGCTTCGTGCACGGCAGTCCGTACAGGTTCCGTGCCAATTTCAGATGAGCGGCTTAAGCAATTGTTATCTATACGCTTTATCGACGTTGTGACACAGACCACAAGCCCGCGCCCCGGTGACCATCGACCGCCATCCCTGACCCTGGGCGTCAGCCGCTGATGGCCACCGACGCCAACGCGCGACGTGCCGAACGGCGATATCAGGTGGAGGTGCGCCGTCACCTGAATCGCAACTTCTCCGCCCAACTCCTCCACGGCATGCTCGGGCAAACCGGGTTCCGGCTGCTGAACGCGCCCACCTTCATGCCGGCCTACCTGCTCCTGCTGTCCGGTGGATCCGATCTCGCCGTCGGCGTCGCGCTGTCGTTGCAGGCCGCCGGCATGATGATCACGCCGTTGATCGGCGCCAACATGATCGAACATCGCGCACGCGTCCTGCCGGTCGGCTTCGTGATGGGTGGCGCGATGCGCGCCATGGTGTTGTGCATCGGCCTGGCCGGGCTCGTATTCGACGCGCAGCCCGCACTGATTGCGATCATGGTCTTCCTCGCGCTGCTCGGACTCTTCTCCGGCATGCAGGGCGTCATCTTCAACTTCCTCATGTCGAAGGTGATTCCCGTGAACAAGCGGGGGCGGCTGACCGGCCTGCGAAACTTCCTCGCCGGCATCATTTCGGCGGGGGTCGCGTGGGCCGCTGGCGAGTGGTTTCTCGGCGCGGATCCATCGCCGTCGGGCTACTCCTGGACTTTCATTCTGGCGTTCGTACTCACCACGACCGGGCTCCTGTGCCTGATCTGGGTGATCGAACCCGAACCACCGACGCGTCGCGCCAAGCAGGGGTTGGGGCAGAGCCTGCGTGACGTGCTGCCGCTCATGCGCTCGGACCCCGCGTTTGCGCGCTACGTATTCGCCCGCGCGCTCGCCACGATGGGTCGACTCGCGGTGCCTTTCTACATCCTCTACGCCGGACAAAGCCTCGGCCTCGGCGGCAGCACGCTCGGCGTCTTGACGATGGCATTCACACTGTCGGGCACGATCTCGAACCTCGGCTGGGGCGCACTGGGCGACCGCAAGGGATTTCGATTGACCTTCCTCATCGCGATCGGGGTGTGGGTCACCTCGACGATCGTTCTGATGATGTCGGGCGGGAGCCTGTGGCTCGCCGCGCTCGTGTTCGCCGGCATCGGCGCCGCCCTGCAGGGATTCCAGAACGCGAGTGTGAACCTCACACTCGAGTTCGGTTCGCGCGAGGATCTGCCAACGCGCATCGCCATCGCCAACACGGCGGCAGAAGCTGCGGGCACGGTTGGACCTTTGCTGGGTGGCCTGCTTGCCACCGCGTTCGGCTACCCGTCGGTGTTTGTGGTATCAATCCTCTTCCTGCTGGTGGGCGGCACCGTCGTCAACTACTACGTGCCCGAACCCCGTCATGCCACATCGTCCAGTCACGGAGATCCATCGTGAAACTCAAAGTCGGCTACAAAGCGCTCATCGAGGCGGCGGAGAAGG
>JBFKCZ010000564.1:0-1786 GCA_041620035.1 Pseudomonadales bacterium | reverse complement strand
GTTCGCGCGCACAGTTCTCCAGGATCGTCGTGCCACGGGCAAGGCACGCGGCCATCATGAGATTCTCTGTGCCACCTACGGTGGTGATGTCCATCAGAATGCGCGTGCCTTCGAGCCCATTCGGTGCGCGCGCGCGCACATAACCATCGACGACCTCGATCTCTGCACCCATCGCGGCCAGGCCCTTGAGGTGCTGATCGACGGGTCGCGGTCCGATCGCGCAGCCGCCCGGCAGCGATACTTCCGCCTCACCGAAGCGCGCGAGCAGCGGACCCAGGACACAAAACGACGCACGCATGGTCTTCACGAGTTCATACGGGGCGCGGCGGCTGCTGACTGTGGCAGCGTGTACTTCGACGTTGAGCTCCTCATCGATGAGCACATCCGCGCCCAACGCACCCAGGAGCTCGATCATCGTCGTTACGTCGTGCAGGTGCGGGACATTCGCGAGCGTGACGGCTTCGTCGGTCAAGAGTGTCGCCGCGAGAATCGGCAGCGCAGCATTCTTGGCACCGGAAGCACGGATCTCACCGGATAGCCGGCGACCACCCTGAACGATGAACTTGTCCATCAGCCTTCTCCGGCTTCTTCCGGCGTGAGCGCCTTGATGGTCACGGCGTGAAGTTCTCCGCTCGCGATCAGTTCACTGATGGCAGCGTAAACGGTCTGCTGCTTCTTGACGCGGCTCATACCCGCAAACTGCGGACTGATCACGGCTATCGACATGCGACTTCCATCGCCGTCCACCTCGACCTTCGCACCCTCCAACGCCGCTTCGAGGCGCTGTCGAACTTTGTCGTCGATCATCTCGGGTTCCCGTTGTTCAACAGGATTCCGTCGAGCCCGGTAAATCGGATCAGCTCCGACAGGGGAGCGCCGATGTTCTTGAACTTCAGATCCTTCTCCAGATGCCTTGCCTGGCGCAGCCAGGCAAGCATGAGACTCAGAACGATGCTGTTACTCGCTTCGATACCCGACACATCGATCTCGAGGGCTGCGTGCTGCTCGAGGGCCTCATCGAGCACCGCCGCAGTCACATCGCGGTCGTCGGACCCCGATTCGAAGGTAGCGCTACCGCTGGCGCGATACGTGTAGTCTGATACCGGCTCCAGTCGCATGCTCAGCTGCCTTCGTCGGTACTACCATCGCCATCTTTGATCGGATCGACATCGGCAATCGTCGCCGACCAGGCATCGATCACCGCATCCAGATTGCCTTTGTTCTTCGGTGACTTCATGGCACTGGCGAACTGATTCCGGTACGTCAGCCCGATGTTGATACCGTTGATGATGATGTTGCGCATTCGCCACGTGCCGCCGCCATCGCGAGCCACCGAATAGACCACCGGATAGACCTTTCCTTCACTGGACCGGACTTCCATGGTCACACTGTCCCGATCCGGTTGGCGTGGCGGTCGATCGGGCGGCAGCACCACGATTTCCTGATCGCCAAAGTCCAGCAGCGCCTTGCCATAGGTGCGCACGAGGCCCGTCTTGAAGGTGTCGCGAAATCGTTCGCGCTGGGCGGCCGTTGCCTTGCGGTAATACACGGCCATGACACCCCGCGAGAACGATTCGAAGTCGACGATCGGGTCGAGTACGCCCTGCACTTCGGCGTAAAAGCGCTCGGGGTCGGCTTCGAAGTACGTCTTCCCGCTTTCGATGACCGCGATCAGCTTAGTGGCGGTCTTTTCGATGGCTGCATGAGGGCCGTCGGGCACGAAGGCGGCCGGAGCCGCCATCGACATGCCGGAGCAGGTGAGCCCAACGATGATCCCAGCCAGCGG
>JBFKCZ010000563.1:0-1815 GCA_041620035.1 Pseudomonadales bacterium | reverse complement strand
GTCAGGTTCAGCCGTGAGGCGATAGTGCCCTTGCTTGAAGGCAGGCGCACTGACACTGGCCCATGCGCGGTTGGCTCGCCCGCCTGTTCGTCTTCGCGCAGCAGGTAGCCGATGATGCGCTCGCGTGCCGAGTGCAGCGAGTAAGTTTCGAGGTCGGCAATCAGGTGGTGCAGCCGAGTCGACAAGCTGGCGATGATGCTCCGGCAGAACAGCGGGTCACGATCCATCTCTTCGAATACAACGGTTTTGGAGATGTGCAGGAGGCGGGAGTCGCCGAGCGCCTGCGCCATGACGAAATAGGGCTTGTTCACGAACATCACCGCTTCGCCGAAGGTTTGTCCGGGGCGAATGATCTCGATCACTTTCTCGTTGCCTTCGGAAGAGCTGAACGCAAGCTTGATCTGGCCCTCGAGCAGGAGATGGAAGCCATGACAAGCATCACCCTTGTGAAACAGAATCGAGCCGCGGGCTGCGAATTGTTCGCGAACTCCGTGCGCAAAGCGGGTCAGTTCAGACGGACTGAGTCCGTAGAACAGCGGTACATGCGCGAGCAGGTTTGCCAGCCGCTCGTTCTCGCACATTGCTTCGTCGGCATGGTGGCTTGTCCGTGATGTTTCGGTTGATCGCGTTTCGGTCGCACAGTCTCGAATAGGCATGGCGTCACCGTGTAAGTTGGGCGTAGAAGAGCGGGAGCCGCGCGGGAAGCTCCTCTGGTTTGCGGATGACGGCGAATCCGGCGGGGCCAAAAAGGTGTGGCAGATAGCTCGCGCCTTCGCGGTCGATCGTGACGCAGAACGGCACCAGTCCCTGGCGGCGCGCTTCGTTGATTGCTGCCCGGGTGTCCTCAATTCCATAGCGCCCTTCGTACAGGTCGAGGTCGTTGGGTTTTCCGTCGGACAGGATGAGCAGAATCCGCCGGCTTGCTTGTTCTTTTGCAAGTAGCGTTGTGCTGCGTCGGATCGCGGCGCCAAGGCGGGTGTAGTAGCCGGGTTTGATTGCGACAATGCGGCCGCGGATTCGGTCGTCGAAGCGGTCACCGAAATCCTTGAGGCGGTGGAAGCGTACCTGGCTCCGTTTGACGGAAGAGAATCCGCATAGTGCGAAGCGGTCTCCGGTGGCGCCGAGTGCTTCGCCAAAAAGTAGCAAAGTGTCGCGAATGACGTCGATCACGCGCGCTTCGCTCGATACCCAGCTATCTGTTGATAGGGATAGATCTGCCAGTACCAGACACGCGAGGTCGCGTTCGCGTTTTTCGAGTGAGAGGTAGAGTTGTTCGGACGGATGGCGTCCCGTGGCGCGGTCGGTCTGTGCGCGCACGGCGGCATCAAGATCGAGCTCCGTGCCATCGGGACGCGCCTTGAGCCAGCGGCGACCGGGTTGCAGTGCGGCAAACTGCTGGTGCAGGCGTCGTGCGGTGCGCCGCAGCGGGTCGGGTAGCGGGCAGGGTGGTGCGTTACGCGCGGCAAGCTCTTCCAGTCGCACGTGGTCTTCGAGCAGCACGCTTTTGCGGTAGTCCCACTCGGGGAGCGGGATGCCTGCACCGAGCACCACGTCGTCCTCGGCCGCCGAGGGAAGATCCAGATCGAAGCGAACCTTCGAGGCGACCCGGTCATTGTCCTGCGTCAGGGCCAGTTGGTCGAGATCCCGTGCTGCGTCGGCGGCATTGGGGTCGGGATCGTCGTCGGTCGGGCGATTGATCCGCAAGAACTCCGCTACGGCAAGCAGGCTTTCCGCACGGAAGAAGATCATCAGCCCATTCTTCTCCTTGGGCATGTCGACTTGCTCGACGCGGTGCGCGTTGCGTTCGCTTTCTTC
>JBFKCZ010000562.1:0-1869 GCA_041620035.1 Pseudomonadales bacterium | reverse complement strand
CGCCCCGCAAGAATCACTTCGGGGTGGTACCCGATTTCCTGGGCTTTGAATGTCAGATAGTACGGATCGACACCGATGCAGTGGCCGCCGACCAGGCCGGGCCGGAATGGCAGGAAGTTCCACTTGGTGCCTGCGGCCTTGAGTACGTCCTCGGTGTCGATGCCGAGGCGCTCGAAGATGAGGGCGAGTTCATTGACGAGGGCTATGTTGAGATCGCGCTGCGTGTTCTCGATGACCTTGGCGGCTTCCGCCACACGAATGCTCGAGGCACGGTGAGTGCCGGCCGTGATGATGGAAGCGTACAGTGCATCGACGAAGGCTGCGGCGTCCGGTGTGGAACCCGAGGTAACCTTGGTGATGTTCGTGAGGCGATGGGTCTTGTCGCCGGGGTTGATGCGCTCGGGGCTGTAGCCCGCGTAGAAATCGACGTTGAGCTTGAGGCCCGACTCCGCCTCGATGATGGGGATGCAGACTTCTTCGGTCGCACCCGGATAGACAGTCGACTCGTAGATCACGACGTTCCCGGGGCGGATGACCGCCCCGATGCTCCTGCTGGCCGCGCGCAGCGCCGACATGTCGGGTCGCTTGTGTGCGTCGATCGGTGTCGGCACCGTGACGATGTAGACATTGCTTTCCGCCAGGCGCGGAAGCTCGGTGGTGAACTCGAGGTGCTTCGCCGCGCGAATTTCCTCTGCCGTGACCTCGAGCGTGGCATCGCGACCGTCCCGCAGCGCCTCGATGCGGGGCCGGTTGATGTCGAACCCGAGTGTGGGAAATTTGCGACCGAATTCGACGGCTAGCGGCAACCCGACATAACCGAGCCCGACGACCGCGAGACGCGCGTCGGATAAGTCCATGAGTGGCATGCGAAGGTGTCCGTTTTTCGCGGTATTATGCCGGCGTGGCAGCACCCGCACTGTGACAAGCTTGTGCTTGGATGTAAATCGCAGCGTGGGTGTCCGGCGCCAGTAGCCACGTGGGTTACAAGGCCGCCACACCACCTCGCCAGGAGGATCTCTAGAATCGGCGCACGTTTGCCTGTAGGCGGCCATCGAACGACATGAGCACCATCGAACGCGCGGCTGCGCGACTGGGTAGTATCGGGCAAGGGGCAAAGCCTCGGCACGAACCCGTGCTTCGCGATCCGACGGCGCCGTCCCACTCCATCGAAGCGGAGACGCCGGAACAGCAGGCTGCCCAGGAAGCGACGCGCGATCAGGCGGCCGACGTCACCGCAAAGGACACCGGTTCGTCCACGGCGGCGCCAACTCATCGCCCCGCGATGTTCGTGGGTGGCGGCTACGTGGAGATCGACCTCGATCAACTCGCCGAACGCGGTTTTGCGGGGGTGCGCGATACCAATTCCGAACTGGCATCCGATTTTCGCAGAATCAAGCGCCCGCTTCTGTTGGCCATGCAAAAGGCCGAGGCGTCGGGGGAACAGAACAATCCGTCGAATCTGGTGGTCGTCACGAGCGCGCTGCCGGCAGAGGGCAAGACTTTCGTTGCGATCAACCTCGCGTTCAGCATGGCAACCGAGATGGACCGCAGTGTGCTCTTGATCGACGGCGATCCGGCGAAGAGCGACGTGTGCCGGGTGCTTGGCATCGAACCGACGCGAGGTCTCACCGAGGTCCTGGCCGACGGCGGCCAGTTCATCGACGATGCCGTGCTGAAGACGAGCGTCGACGATCTCGAGATCCTGCCGTCCGGGCCGCGGCTCGACAACACCGATGAATTGTTCGCGAGCGAACTCGCGCGGCGGCTCACCCGCCAACTCGCGGAAACCTACCCGAACCGAATCGTACTGATCGATGCACCGCCGCTGCTGGCGAGTACCGAAGCGGGCGCGTTGGCTCGCCTGGCTGG
>JBFKCZ010000561.1:0-1875 GCA_041620035.1 Pseudomonadales bacterium | reverse complement strand
TCGATGCCGGTGTTGAAGGCGTGGATGGAGCGTAATCAAAGCAACCACGCCGAATCGGACACGATCGATACCCTGGAACGCGAGATCGCATCGTTGCGGGAGCGCGTGGAAGTGCTGGAAGAAATCGCCACGGATCAGAAGCATCAGCTGCGGCGGGAGATCGCCGCACTCGGTGACTGACGAAGAATGCACCGTAGGAGCGACCCATGGTCGCGATTCGGTTGGGCTTCCAGGAAAGCATTCGCGAGCGCGGCTCGCTCCCACGATCCCGGTTCGGCTAGCGCTTCACCCGATCGGGGAAATCCGTGAACACGCCCCGGGCTCCGCTTTCGCGCAGCGCGCGGGCTTCATGCTCGTCGTTCACCGTGTAGACGAGCGTTCGGTAACCCCGCGCCTTGGCGTCGCCGAGCAGGTCGTTCGATGCGATCTTACGGGAGAGGTTGATTCCCCAGGCCCGTAACTCGTCGGCAACATCGAAGATGTTGGGTTGCGCGCGGCTGAACAGTGGCGCTACCGGGATGGCGCGTGTGGTCGCTCTGAAGCTTGCGAGTTCCGCGTGATCGAAGGAAGACACGAGCAGTTCGGTGCCTGCGTAATGCGCGAGTACGGCTGCCGTTCGCCTTGCCGTACCGCGGCCCTTGAGCTCCACGTTGACACCCACCCGGCCGGCGACGAGATCCATCACCTCCTCGAGCAATGGGATCGACTGGCCGCCGCCCGCGTCGAGCGCCCGCAGTGCGCCTACGGACTTGCCGGTGAGAGGGCCCTTGCCGTTGGTCGTACGGTCGAGCGTATCGTCATGAATGACGAGCAGCGCGCCGTCCACGCAGTAGACGTCGAGTTCGATCGCGTCTACACCGAGTTCGATGGCGCGGGCAAAGGATTTCAGTGTGTTCTCCGGCTCCAGGCCGGCGGCGCCGCGGTGGCCGACGATTGCAAACTCCGAATTCAGACTCACTGGCGGTGAACTTCGTGACGGTGGCCCCTACAATACCGGCGAATTGAGGAATTCGCGATGAGTTACCAGGTTCTCGCACGCAAGCTGCGCCCGCCGAACTTCGAAGCGCTGGTGGGCCAGGACCATGTCGTGCGTGCGCTGACACACGCGCTGGAGGCGGGGCGCGTGCATCATGCGTACCTGTTCACCGGCACCCGTGGTGTCGGCAAGACCACCATCGCCCGCGTGCTGGCCAAGTGCTTGAACTGCGAAACCGGCGTCACCGCGAATCCATGCGGCACGTGCGGGATCTGCCGGGAAATCGCCGAGGGTCGATTCGTCGATCTGATCGAGGTCGATGCCGCGTCCCGAACCAAAGTCGACGACACGCGCGATCTGTTGGACAACGTCCAGTACCTGCCGGCGCGCGGGCGCTACAAGGTGTATCTGATCGACGAAGTGCACATGCTGTCGACGGCGAGCTTCAATGCGCTTCTGAAGACACTCGAAGAGCCGCCGGAGCACGTCAAATTCCTGTTGGCGACGACCGATCCGAAGAAAGTGCCGATGACGGTGCTGTCCCGTTGCCTGCAGTTTCAGCTGAAGAACCTGCTGCCGGAACGCATCGCGAGCTATCTGGCCGATGTGCTGGCCGCGGAAAAGGTCGGCTTCGACCGCGAGTCGCTCGATCTGATCGCCCGCGCGGCGCGGGGCAGTATGCGTGATGCATTGAGCATCCTCGATCAGGCGATCGCCTTTTGCAGCGGCACGCTCACCGCACAGGCGGTGGGTGAACTGCTGGGCTCGATCGAGCGCCGCGAACTGGAGCACCTGCTGGAGGCCCTTGCGACGGCCGATGGCAAAAGCCTCATGGCTGCCGCCGACGAACTCGCCGAGCGCGCCGCCGACTTTCGTGAAGTGCTGGCGGCGCTCCTGAG
>JBFKCZ010000560.1:0-1880 GCA_041620035.1 Pseudomonadales bacterium | reverse complement strand
CGTTCGACGTCGTGACGGCGGGTCAGTGCTGGCACTGGTTCGATCGACCGAAAGCGGCGCAGGAGTGCCTGCGGCTGCTGCGTCCAGGCGGCGTGCTCATAATCGTGCACTTCGATTGGATTCCGCTGCCCGGCAACGTCGTGGCCGCAACCGAAGAGCTGATCCAGCGTCACAACCCGCAGTGGCGATTCGGCGGTGGCAACGGCGTGTATGGCGCCTGGCTCACCGACATGGGTGCCGCCGGCTTCGAAAGTCTCGAAACCGAAACCTACGATGAGTGGCCGATGTACAGCCACGAAGCCTGGCGCGGCCGCATTCGCGCGAGCGCCGGCGTCGCGGCGAGCCTCGACTCGGCCGCGGTTGCCGCATTCGACGCAGAACTCGCCGATCTGCTCGCAACACAGTTCCCAACCGACCCGCTGGCCGTGCACCACCGCATCTTCATTGCCTGCGCACAGGCCCCGCATTGACCCGCAGGGACGTTCCGCCGTAGTTTCGGGTCGGGAAGGCGGAAAATCGCGAGGGAACGATGGACTGGTACGCAGGCACCAGCGGCTACAGCTACAAGGAGTGGCTGGGCAGCTTCTATCCCGAAGGGCTCAAGGCCGACGCCATGCTCGGCTATTACGCGGTGCGTCTCCCCACCGTCGAAATCAACAACACCTTCTACCGGATGCCGCGTACACAGGTGTTGCAGTCCTGGTGCGATGCGGTGCCGAAGGACTTCCGTTTCATCATCAAGGCATCGCGCCGCATCACGCATCAGTCGCGTCTGGTCGATGCGGAGGAGTCGACGGACTATCTCGTCCGCAAGCTCGAAGCGCTCGGCGACAAACTCGGCGCCGTGCTGTTCCAGTTGCCGCCGTTCATGCGCAAAGACAGAGAACGCCTGGAGAGTTTCCTCGACATCGTTCCAAAGGCGCTGCCGTCCGCGTTCGAGTTCCGCCACCGCTCCTGGTTCGACGACGAGATCTTCGATCTGCTCGCGCAGCACGATCGCGCCATCTGTGTGAGCGAGGACGAGGACTTCGAAGCCCCGCCACGCATTGCCACGACCGACTGGTTGTATCTGCGACTGCGCAAGCCGACGTACTCCGACCAGGCGCTCGAAGGCTGGCTCGCCGCGGCGCGGAAGACGGATGCAGCCAAGGCATTCGTGTTCTTCAAGCACGAAGACGACGCCACGGGGCCTGCCACCGCTGCACACTTTCTCGAACTCGCGAAGGCGGACATCAAGACCGCCGCGTTGCCGCCCCGACGCGCCGCACCGCGGGAAAAGAAGCAGCCCGCCAAACGCAGCGGCGCCTGATGCCCCGCAGTGGATGAGGCAAACGCGGTCGCCCGCGCCATCCTCGACGGCTTCCGCAGTTACCGCGACGACTTTGCGGCGATCACACTCGCCGCGAAGGAGAGGTTCGAGCAGCGTCGGTGGCTCGATGGCCAGGCCGCCAGCGCGGCGCGTCTGGAGATGTACAAGACGCACACCGACACTGTCGTGGGTGCGGTGCGGGACATCGTCGGCTCATCGAACCTGACGCCAGCGCGCTGGCGCGACACCAAGCGCGCCTATGTTGCCTTGATCAAAGACATCCCCGACTGTGAGCTCGCCGAGACGTTCTTCAACTCCATCAATCGCGACATGAGCGAAACCTGGGAAGTGGACGACACCCAGATGTTCGTGTGGAGCGAGTTCGACGAAACGCCCTGCGTGCCGCCGACACCGATCTACACCACCTACACACTCGACCGCGACATGGTTGCAGCGGTACGCGACATACTTCAGGCGTTCGCTTTCGACTGCCCATGGCAGGACATCGACCGCGACGTGCGCAACATCCTCCGCTCACTGGCGGAGTCACGTCCCGACATCCGGCGCGCGG
>JBFKCZ010000559.1:0-1880 GCA_041620035.1 Pseudomonadales bacterium | reverse complement strand
GATCGAAACAGTCAGGGATGTGACGGTTTCGATGAGGACATCGAAACCGTCAGGGGTGACTGTTTCGGATGAATTGAATATAGTTCCCGCTCCAACAGTCGGGGGAGGGGTCGACATGAAATCGTGGCTTCGTGGCGCGCGCGATGGAGTCATTGCTGGTACTGCACTCGCGTGTGCACTGCCGATCTACGCCGCAGAAGAACGCGTACTCGAGGAAGTACTGGTGACGGCGACGCGCCGCGAAGCGGTCGACGTACGCACGACACCCGTAGCCGTCACACCGCTCACCGCCGAAGACGTCGACCTCCTGGTGCCCAGAGATCTGGGCGACATCGCGGCACTGGTGCCGAACTTCTCGGCCGGTAAGCCGGCGGGCTTCAACGCCGCCGCGTTCGCGATGCGCGGTGTGGGGCAGACTTCGATCATCGTCTACGCCGATGCACATGTCGGCGTCACCGTCGACGACTTCGTCATTCCGCACATCCAAACCCAAGTGCTGGAGATGTTCGACATCGAACAAGTGGAAGTACTCCGTGGCCCGCAAGGCACCCTGTTCGGCAAGAACACGACTGGCGGCGTCATCAACGTTCGAACCAAGCGCCCGGAAATCGACGAGCTGTCCCTCGAACTGCGCGGCAAGTTCGCCGAATACGGCCGCCACGAGGAACGCTTTGCCATCAACGTGCCGGTGGTAGAAGACACCTTGGCCGTACGCGCTGCAGGGGTGTTCATCAACTCGGACGGCATTTACGAAAACGGCGCTGCGTACGGGCCGGTAACGGCCTTCGATCCGACTCACCCCGCGCTCGGCACGAGCGGTGTCGGGGACGGCCGCGACGCCGGCGGCGACGATGCCTTCTCAGGCCGTCTGAAGGGCCTGTGGACGCCGAACGAAAACATCAACGTCATGCTCACCTACGAGATCATTCGCGACGATGGCGATGCACCGCCCTCGGTGAACGGCACGCCGCCGAACAATCCGGCTTTCGTCTGGAACCTGCTCGGCCTGACGCAGGATGCCGGCGACCCGCTCAAGCGCGCCGCCACCACCAATCGCGACGATCTGCTGCTCAACATGAGCAAGGGCCACCGAATCGACGTTGACGGCTACTACCTGAACGCCGATTGGACATTCGCAGACTTCACGTTGTACTCCGTGACCGGCTGGCGCGAGCAGGAATCGAGACTGCCCAGCACCTATACGGGTGAAGTAGGTCCGGTGTCGCTGTTCGATGCAACTCGCGATGACGACCGCGAAACGTTCCAGCAGGAAGTGCGCATCGCCTCCAACTTCGCAGGTCCGGTGAACTTCGTCGGCGGGTTCTTCTATCAGGAGGACGAAACCACCTTCTGTGTATTGCAGGTGCTGGGCTTCCTGGACCTGCTCGGGCTCGGCAGTGGCCTGTTCGCCGATCCGACCTTCTGGGACAACAACCCGCAGGTACTGTGCAACGCGCAGGACGCCAAGAACTGGGCGGTGTTCGCCGACGGCACATTCGAAGTGAACGACCGGCTCACCCTCGGTGCCGGCATGCGTTACACCCACGAAGAAAAGGATTGGATCGGCCGCAATCAGGTGTTCATTCAGTCGTTGGGCGGCGGCTTCAACCCCGGCTTCACATGGCAGAATCTGGGCACGCCGCTCGCCGCCGCCGACTTCGCGCGTTGGCCAACCGGTGTTTTGCAGCACGACGAGGAATGGAACGAGCCGACCTGGCGCGGGCTCGCTTCGTATCAGTTCAATGACGACGTCTACGGCTACGTCAGCTACTCACGCGGCTTCAAGAGCGGTGCATACAACGATCAAACCGGCACCACCGGCCTCGGCATCACCCCGGCCGCCGCCGCGCCGACCGACCCGGAGATCGCCGACGCCATCG
>JBFKCZ010000558.1:0-1901 GCA_041620035.1 Pseudomonadales bacterium | reverse complement strand
TATGACGCGCTTGCTCCCCCGCGATATGGAAGTGCGGCAGGTGGATCGCTCCCAGGATGCGGTGCTGCGCAATCTGTTGAACCTCTACATTCATGACATGGCCGAGTGGTTTCTAATCGACTCCGATGAGGATGGCCGGTACGCCTACGACACGGAACCGCTCTGGGAGAACGGTGTCGACGTTCACTTCGTCTACCACGGCCGCGTGCCCGTCGGGTTTGCGCTGGTCGGATCGGCGCAGCCCTATACGACCAAACCGGATGCCAAGGATCTCGATGAGTTCTTCATCCTCCGCCGGCATCGCCGTGCCGGCCTGGGAACTGCCGTGGCCACGCATGTCTGGGACCTTTATCCCGGCCCGTGGGTGGTTCGTGTCTATCAGCGCAACCGCCGCGCCCTGCCATTCTGGCGTTCCGTCGTCGCGGGCTACACCGGTGGCGACTTTCAGGAAGACGTCCGCAGCGTTCGCGATCGTCCCTGGTCGTACTTCTTCTTCGACAGCGCTTCACGATGACGGCAAGGCTGACGGCACTGCGCGCAGACATCACGACGCTGTCGGTGCACGCGATCGTCAACGCGGCCAACACGAGCTTGTTGGGGGGCGGAGGTGTCGATGGTGCGATCCATCGCGCGGCCGGGCCGGAACTGCTGCACGAATGCCGCACGCTCGGAGGCTGCCGCACCGGTGATGCAAAGATGACGCTTGGTTACCGACTGCGCGTTCGCCACGTCATTCACACGGTTGGACCGGTCTGGCATGGCGGTGATCACGGTGAGCCGGAACTGCTCGCCTCCTGCTATCGACGCTGCATGGAACTCGCGCAGGAACATTCACTCGTCACGATCGCCTTTCCGAGTATCAGCACCGGCGTCTATGGCTATCCAATCGAACTCGCGGCGGCAGTCGCGGTGGAAACCGTTCGCGCAACACTCGCAACGACCGACGTAGTCGAGGAAGTGACATTTTGCTGCTTCTCCCCGCCGGACCTGGACGCGTATCGCGCGTTGCTGGGTTGATCGGCCTGCATGTGGCCGCCTGATTCCCAGGGTTTGCCAGCCGAACCGCGCGGTTGCCCCGCGCACCGCACGCCTCGTACCATGCCTCGAGCATTCGATTTGAGCGTGGGTCGGAGGTCCGCATGAATCCTGACTTCAAGCAGCTCGATCTGATCGCCAAGGACATGGACGCCACCATCGCGTTCTACCGCGAACTGGGCGTCGAGATACCCGAGGAAGCGATCTGGCGAACCTCTACGGGCGCGCACCACGTCGATCTGACGATGCCGGGCGGCATGGTGCTGCACTTCGACAGCGAAGCGTTGGCGCACCACTACAACCGCGGCTGGAAACCGCCAACCGGAAGCGGCACCCGAGCCGTGTTTACCTTCAAGGTGGAGTCGAGAGCGGAAGTGGACCGTATCCACGACGCGCTCGTCGCGACCGGACATCCGAGCTCACAACCACCGTTTGATGCGTTCTGGGGCGCTCGCTACGCGATCATCGTTGATCCCGATGGCAATCACGTTGGCGTCATGAGCCCCTCGGATCCCGCGCGCCGCCGGCCGCCACCCGATCTCTGATCGAGATGCGACACGCCGGGCCGGCGACACTGGCACGCATACCCGGGCTTCTGCGGGCATTGCGAGATCGGGCCCCGCTCGTGGAGCAACGTCCCGGCGTGTTCTACCTGAAGTCGCGTGCCTTCCTGCACTTTCACGACGATCCGAGCGGCATCTTCGCGGACGTGCGACTCGCGGACGAGTTCATCCGCCTGCCGGTGACTTCGCCCTCGGAGCAGGCCGACCTGCTCGCGGTCATCGAGGATTGCCTGTCGACCATCGAGTCGCGCAGCGTTCGGCAGCGCGGCCGCCGGCACCACCGCCCGCGATGACGACAGTCAC
>JBFKCZ010000557.1:0-1908 GCA_041620035.1 Pseudomonadales bacterium | reverse complement strand
GTGGACAGCGCGCCGCTGCGGATCTACTCGACGTCGTCGAGCGCAAGGCGTTCCTCGTTGAGTACCGTCTGCGCGAAGCGAAACAACCGCAGGCCCGCTTCGGTGAGCTCGGGCCTGCGACCGCGTGTCAGTAGCGCCGTGCCGACTTTGTGTTCGAGGTTGGCGATCGTCTGACTGATCGCCGATTGCGACAGGCTGAGCCGTTCTGCCGCACGACTGAAGCCGCCCTCCTCGACCACCGCCGACAGTGCCCGGACTTCGTTACGCTCGATCTGCATGGCCGCAGTCTTTCACGCGGTGGGGGCCAGCGCCAGCGAACCCGCTTATCGATCGATCAGCCTCACTGATACATCAGCGCGAACGATGGTTTCTGCTCTCGATCGCGCTCGGTTGAGCGCGCACGCCGGACTAAGGTTTCGGCTCGTACGCAATCGCAGGAGCGAAGTCATGGAACTGCCACGAGGTCTGGAAGGGGTGGAAGTCGACGAGAGCGCGATCAGCCTCGTCGATGGTGAGCGCGGTCAACTCAGCTATCGCGGCATCGGTATCGACACGCTGGTGCAGTGGCCCTTCACGCGCGTCGTCTACCTGGTGCTGACAGGTACGGATCCCGACGCCCGCACTTTGGCGCGATTCGGAGCCGAACTCGCGCGCGCCGGGACGCTGTCGAAGGGCGACCGCGAGTGCGTGGAACTCGTCGCACGGTTACCCATTCACCCCATGCAGGCGTTGATCAGCCTGACACCTATGCTGTCCCACGACGACCAAGCCTTCGCAGAGTTCGCAGACGCCGCGCACGGTGTGTCGATCGCGGCGCGGCTGCCGAATGCGATCGCATTGCTGCTCGCTCTGAGGCGCGGCGCCACGATGACCGATGCGACTGGCACGGCCGATCCGAACGCGGGCTTTCTGACGGCCATCGGTTGTGCGGCCGACGCGCGCCTGCGGAATGCCTTCACCGTGACGCAGATTCTGCAGATCGAACACAGCTTCAATGCGAGTACGTTTGCCGCCCGTGTCATCGCCAGCACCCTGGCACCGGTCGAAAACGCCCTGGCGGGCGCCTTCGCCGCACTGCACGGCCGATTGCACGGCGGCGCAGATGAGGCCGCACTCGCCATGGCACGCGAAGTGGGGACAGTGGCGGCTTCGGCCGCATACGTCGATGGATGTTTGGAACGAGGCATCAAGATCATGGGCATGGGACACCGGGAGTACCGCGTGCTCGACCCCCGCGCGCGCTACGTGAAGGCGTTCGCCCGCGAGCTTTCTGCAGGCACCGAGCTCGAGGTCACGACAGCCACTCTCGAGGCGATCGAATCGCGCTTCTCCGAGCGGATGCGCGAGAAAGGCAGACATCTCTACGCCAATCTCGAGTTCTACAAAGGTGTGGTGTATGCCGCGGCCGGGTTGCCGGCGGACTTCTTCACGCCGACGTTCGCGATGGCGCGGGTGTACGGGTATCTCGCGCACTTCATCGAGTCGCGCAAGGACAATCGTCTGATCCGGCCCGCTGCGCGCTACGTCGGCAAACGGCCTTCGGTCACTCCGGCGTGATTTCGAACGCCAGGCGCACCATGTCGCGACAGACGATGCCGTCCTCGACGATTGGCTCGGGGTAGTTGTCCGAGAAGAAGTTCGGAATGACACCGACGATGCGAAAGCCGCCACGCTGGTAGAAGGCGAGGTTGTCGAGGCTCGAATTCCCCGTGCCCACCTCCACCCGCCGCGCGCCCTTCGACTCCGCGAGGCCGACGGCATGGCCCAACAGCCAGCGACCGAGCCCCTGGCCCTGACAATCGTCGCGTACGGCGATGTTCATCAGTTCGATGCACGTCGCGTCCCGGCGCTGCATTACGTACACGCCGACGACTTCGCCATCGTGTTTCGCGACGCGGGTGAGTTCTT
>JBFKCZ010000556.1:0-1931 GCA_041620035.1 Pseudomonadales bacterium | reverse complement strand
GTCATCTGCACGATGATGCGTATGTTCGTCGGAATGCGATTGCGAATCAGCGCAATCGACAGATTCGAAAGCGCAGTCACCGAAGTGACTGCGGCGGCCATCACCAGCGTCGTGGTCATGCTGACGGTCACAGCGAGCGCCGAACAGATTCCGAGTACCTGCAACGCGATCGGGTTGTTGTTGAACAGTGGATCGAGCAGGACTTCTTTTTGCGTGGCCATCAGGCGGCCTCCTTCAAGTTCTTCAGGAATGGACCGAAGCCGTGCTCCCCGGTCCAGAATCTGATGAGGTTCTCCACCCCACGGGTCGTGAGCGTGGCGCCGGACAACGCATCCACCTCGTGCGTGGCCGCCGCGCTGCCTTCCGGCGCGCGCGTCTTCACGAGCCGAACCGCAGGCTTGCCATCCTCATCGAATGCATCCACACCCGGCCATTGCGCCACCCACAGCGGGTTGGTCACTTCACCACCGAGGCCGGGCGTCTCCTTGTGATCGTAGAAAGCGAGCCCTCGGATCGTCTCGAGGTCGCCGTTCAGGGCGACGTAGCCATAGAGCGTGCCCCACAGGCCGTAGCCGCGTACGGGCAGTACGATGCCGTCGACGCCCTCTTCGCCGGGAATCAGATACACGAGCGAGTAGCGCTCGAGGCGCTTCAAGGTGGCGATGTCTTCCTGTTCGCCGAGTTGTCTCGAGAGCCCGGGGTCCTTCGCAGCCTTGATCGGCTGGTAGGTCTTCGGATCGACCGCATCGGTGTACTCGCCTGTCGTGAGATCCACGGCGCGCACTTCGAATTGCGCGAACAGCTCATCGACACCGCGTCCGGCTGCATCCTTGGTCGCGCCTTCCGGCAGCATGCCGGCCGCCCGCAGGATGTTCTGCTTCTGGTCGAGGGCCTTGTTCGCCGTCTGCGCAGGCTTCAATGCGACGGCCGCACCCGACACGATCACCGAGCAGACGAGACACACCGACAGGGCGACGATGAAGATGTTTCGAATGCCGTCTCTGTCAAAGTTGGACACGTGCGAGCCTCCGTTTGACCGTGGATTGCACGACGAAGTGGTCGATGAAGGGCGCGAAGAGATTGCCGAACAGAATCGCCAGCATCATGCCTTCGGGGAACGCCGGGTTGACGACTCGAATCAGCGCACACATGAATCCGATCAGAATGCCATACACCCAGCGACCCGTATCGGTCATCGCCGCCGACACGGGATCGGTCGCCATGAACACCGCTCCGAACGCGAACCCGCCCAGCACGACATGCCAGGTGAACGACATGTCGAACATCGGGTTCGTGGCCGAACCGATCAGGTTGAAGAGCGTCACGGTGGCGAACAGGCCAACGACACATCCGGCCATGATTCGCCACGACGCAATGCGCGTCAGGAGCAGGATGCCCGCTGCGATCAGAATTGCCAGAGTCGACGTCTCGCCCAACGAACCCGGGATGTTGCCGATGAACGCATTCAGTTGTGAGACACCGTAGTCTTGACCCACTGCTGCGTTGCCGAGCGGTGTCGCACGCGTGTAGCCATCGACAGCCACCCATACGCCGTCGCCGGACATCTGTGCCGGATACGCGAAGTACAGGAACGCGCGCCCGGTGAGCGCGGGATTGAGGAAGTTCTTGCCGGTACCGCCGAATACTTCCTTGCCGATCACGACGCCGAAGATGATGCCTATCGCGGCCATCCAGAGCGGTGTCGACGGCGGCAACGTCAGCGTGAACAGAATGCTCGTAACGAAGAACCCTTCATTGATTTCGTGGCCGCGCTTCGACGCGAACCAGGCTTCGAAGACGATCCCCGCCAGAAAAACGATGATGTACAACGGGATGAAGTAAGCGAGGCCGTGGATGAAGCAATCCCAGACACTGCCCGGGTCGTAACTGGTGAGTAAATCCAGGATCGGGCCGCGCCAGTTGGCGACCGT
>JBFKCZ010000555.1:0-1936 GCA_041620035.1 Pseudomonadales bacterium | reverse complement strand
TCTTGATCTCGTGCGCCAACCCGCGCACCAGCTTGCGCGTGGTCTCCTGAACCGAGGCCTGGTGGTCTTCGCGGTTGATGCGCATCAGCCGGTCGAGCGGTGTGATCTCGATCAAGAGTTCGGGCTCGTTGCGATCGAGTACCACGGAAACGGCGTAGTCGACGCTCACTTCGACACCGGCCGGCGTGCGTAGCGTCGCGCCGCGTTTCGTGAAGGCCTGGCTGTTCTCGAGCGCGTCGGCCATCTCCTTCGGCGGTGCCATGGGGTCGCAGAAGAGCCGGGCAACCGGTTCGCCGAGCAGCCGCAGACGACTCACCTCGAACAGGGCTTCGGCCGCCTGATTGAGAAAACGCAGACGAAGGGATTCGTCCAGGACCACAATGGCGGTGGCGAGCTGATCGAGCAGGTACTCGTGACTCGGCATGGCTCGGACGGGTGCTCCACGGCTGCGCATGCTTGTGGCTGTGCAAGTATCGAACCAAGGTGTGGAACGAGGAGTAAGTGCCCGCTCACCGCCTAAGGCTCGAAATCAGAGCATCCGCCGCTCAGCTGTCGATCATCGACCGCGCAGGCTATGCACCAAACTAGTGCAGACGCCCGAAGCGGTCAATGCGCGGCGTGCGACCTCAGCCGGCGGAGGGCGGCGGAGCCGCGACCGATACGCGCAGCATGTGGAAGGTGGTCTCGGGGGTCTGCGCAACCGTGGCGCCGGAACGGTCGACGATGCGCGCGGCCGCCGTGTGCGAGCCGCGGTCGAGGTTGCCGAGGACGAACTGGTTGTTTTCCGCCTCCACTTCCGTCGCCTGCCCATCGAGGACCAGGAGCAAGCGATGGTCGCCGCGCAGCGCGGGCGACAGCGCGACCGAGATGGTGACGTTGCCGGCATTGTCACGAATCGCCGAGTCCGGCGCCGGGTCGGCGATCTGAAACAGGCCGTAGTACGTCGAATCGAGGGTTGCGCTCGCGCTCGCCGGTGGTGTCGCCGGTGCGGTCACGGCCGGCGCCTCGTAGGAGTTCATCGGCGTCACCGTCACCTTTTCGCTGGTGCGGGTGGGCGGCAGGTCGGAGAACACGACGTTGCCGAACTCGTCTACCGATTTGAAGATCTCCGCGCTCGCCGTCACCGCAACGACGCTGAGAACGCTGAACAGCAGAAAACGACGCATGAGACAGAACCGCTGCGAAAACCCAATGACAATATGGGCCGATCGCAGGCGAAAAAAAACCCCGGCCGTGTGAACGGCCGGGGCATTTTGTGAGCCAGTGCTCAGCGTATGTCAGACGCTGTAGTAGAGCTCGAACTCCGCAGGATGTGTGGTCATGTTGATGTACTGAACGTCCTGGCGCTTCAGCGCGATGTACGCGTCGATCTGATCGTCGGTGAATACCCCGCCTTTCTTCAGGAACGCCCGGTCGGCATCGAGCGCGTCGAGCGCCTGCTCGAGGGATGACGCCACGGTCGGCACACCTTCCAGTTCTTCCGGTTCCAGGTCGTAGAGGTCCTTGTCGAACGGATCGCCGGGGTGAATCTTGTTCTGAATGCCGTCGAGACCCGCCATCATCATTGCCGCGAAGGCGAGATAGGGATTGGCGGTGCTGTCCGGAAAGCGCACTTCCACGCGGAACCCACGGGGATTACCGCCCTGAATGTAGGGAATGCGTATCGAAGCCGAACGGTTGCGTCCCGAATAGGCCAGCAGCACGGGCGCTTCGAATCCGGGCACCAGACGCTTGTAGGAGTTGGTGCTCGCGTTGGTGAATCCATTCAGTGCACGCGCGTGCTTGATGATGCCGCCGATGTAATACAGCGCTGTTTCCGACAGGCCGGCGTAGCCGTTGCCGTGGAACAGGTTCTTGCCACCCTTCGCGATGGATTGATGCACGTGCATGCCGCTGCCGTTGTCGCCGACGATTGGCTTCGGCATGAACGTTGCCG
>JBFKCZ010000554.1:0-1942 GCA_041620035.1 Pseudomonadales bacterium | reverse complement strand
CCCGCTCCCACAGGGTCGGTCCCAAAGCGGACTACTGACCCCACGCGGGTAGCTTTCGCTTCACCATCACCTTCTTCAACACAGCGTATTGCGGTAAGCCGTTCTTGTACGGCGGATAATCCTCGCCCTCGATCAGCGGCTCGAGGTATTCGCGCGCCTTTGCCGTGATGCCGTACCCGTCTCTCGTGATGTAAGACCGCGGCACGAGCTTCTCGACATTGGCGATCTTCGATAAGGGGGCCGCATCGATCACCCACCGATAGGGCTTCGAGCGCTTGCGTACGATCGTAGGCATGACGCCGCTCTGACCCGCAACTGCGAACTCCACGGCCGCCTTGCCGACCGCGTAAGCCTGCGCCACGTCGGTGGCCGAGGCGATGTGGCGCGCCGCGCGCTGCAGGTAGTCCGCCACGGCCCAGTGATACTTGTACCCCAGACCCTCCTTGACCATCGCTGCCAGCGTCGGTGCCACGCCACCCAATTGAGCGTGACCGAAGGCGTCGGTGGTGCCCGCGTCCGCGAGAAACCGGCCATCGGCATAGCGCGTTCCTTCGGACACGACGATGACGCAGTAGCCGTCCCGAACGACCGTCTTCTTCACCTTCGCGAGAAACTGTTCGCGATCGAAGGGGATCTCGGGAAACAGGATGATGTGCGGCGGACCCTTGCCGTCGACCTGGGCAAGGCCTCCGGCGGCCGCAATCCAGCCCGCGTGCCGGCCCATCACCTCCATGATGAAAACCTTCGTCGAGGATTCGCACATGCTTGCGACGTCGAGTGCGGCTTCCCTCACGGAGACCGCGACGTATTTGGCCACCGAACCGAATCCCGGACACGTGTCGGTAAATGGCAGATCGTTGTCGACGGTCTTGGGGATGCCGATGCAACCGACCGGGTATCCGAGCGCCTCACCGGCCTTCGATACCTTGAGGGCAGTGTCCTGGGAATCGCCGCCGCCGTTGTAGAAGAAATAGCCGATATCATGGGCCTTGAACACTTCGATCAAGCGCTCGTATTCGCGCGAATCGGCGTCCATCGGCTTCAGCTTGTGACGGCACGATCCAAACGCACCGCTCGGGGTGTGGCGCAGTGCAGCGATCGTGCGCGCGCTCTCCCGGCTGGTATCGATCAGCTCTTCCCGAAGTGCACCGAGAATGCCGTTGTTGCCGGCATACACCTTGCCGATGTGTCTGCGGTGGGCACGGGCAGTCTCGATGACGCCACACGCGGTTGCATTGATGACTGCGGTCACACCGCCCGATTGCGCATAGAACGCATTGCGCTTCACCATGAAACACGACCTTTGTTCGATACCGGAGCGGCGGCCATGGTAAATGGTTTTATGCGACAATGCCTGCCTTCCCCCGCGGCTCTTTTCTGAATGCGTTCGCTGTTCATCGTCTTCATCAACATCATGCTGCTGCGCCGCGGACCGGAGCTCGTTCCAACGCAATCGTGGTTCGTGGGCGCCGTCGCAATCACCAACTTTCTGACGAGCTACGTCGTGTCGAACCACGTGGGTGCCGTGCTTTCCAGCACCGCGCTGGCGGCTTCGTTACTCGTCACCATGGCAACGTTGTCGGCGGTCGTGTTCGGCGCGCTGCACTTCCGCGGATTCGATCGGCGCTTCCCGGCGACGATCACCGCCATGTTCGGTTGCGATCTCATCTTCACCGTGCTGGTCGGCGCGTTGATGCTCCTCGCAGGCGGCGTGCAATCGCCCCTCGGTGGCGGACTGCTGTTCCTGATCGGCATCTGGTCGATTGCTGTCAACGGCTTCATCCTGCATCGCGCGATGGAAGTCTCAGTCATGATCGGTATCCTCATTGCGTTCTTCACCGCAATGCTGGGTTTCATGCTGTCGAACGTTGCAGTCGGAACGGCCACACCATGAAGAAGCAACAGCACCTCTACATACTCGGTATCGGCGGCACGCTGATGG
>JBFKCZ010000553.1:0-2005 GCA_041620035.1 Pseudomonadales bacterium | reverse complement strand
GCCAATGGTGTAGACGCGGTCGACCCCCGCGATCGAAAGCGCGGCAAGCACCATCGGATTCTTCACCCCGTCGGGGGTCGGAAACGTCACCGTGATCTCGCCCACACCAGCGACCCGGGCCGGAATCACCGTCATGAGCACGGAAGACGGATAGGCCGCCTGGCCGCCTGGCACGTACACCCCGACCCGATCCAGAGCAGTGACGCGACTGCCCAGCCGGTTTCCGAACTCGTCTTCGATTTCCCAGCTCCGACCGATCTGGTGCTCGTGAAAGGCGCGGATTCGATCCGCAGCGAACTGAAGCGCCGAGCGATCGTCGCCCGAGAGCGCCGAAAGACTGCGGTCGAGTTCCGACGTCGCCAATGTCAGTTCTTCGAGGCTCGACGCAGTCACGCGGTCGAAGCGCGCGGTGTACTCGAGCACCGCCGCGTCGCCCCGTTTGCGGACATCGGCCAGAATCGCGCGCGTAGCGCCCACAACCGCCTCGTCCGCTGCGATGTCCCAATGCGTCAGCGCCGCAAGCGCGGCGCCGAAGTCCGGCGCGTTGGTATCGAGCCTCCGAACGGCTAGTGCTGCCACGGTCTCAACCGCGCACGCCGGCGCGAAGCCCGGTGAGCAGTGATTCGATGTCGTCGAATCGCATCTTCAGCGAGGCACGATTGACGATGACCCGCGTGCTGATCTCGGCCACGAGATCTCTCGCCTCGAGTCCGTTCGCCCGCAAGGTCGTGCCCGTATCGACGATGTCCACGATGACGTCCGCAAGCCCCATGAGCGGTGCTATTTCCATCGCGCCGGACAGTTTGATGATCTCGACCTGGCGGCCGCGATGGGCAAAGAAGTCTTGTGCGATACGCACGAATTTCGTCGCGACGCGCACGACACCCTGCGGTTCCGAGGAGCCTACGGGCGCGGCCGTCATGATTCGGCAGCGAGCAATCTTGAGGTCCAGACGCTCGTAGAATCCCGCCTCGCCGTATTCGAGCAGCGTGTCCTTGCCCGTGATTCCGATGTCCGCCGCGCCATACTCGACGAACGTCGGCACATCGGCGCCGCGCATCACCACCAAACGGGCGCGACCGCAGGCAGAGTCGAACACCAGCTTGCGGCTCTTCTCGATCGGCTCGGCCGGCTCGATGCCGGACTTCGCGAGGAGTGGCAGGCATTCCGCAAGGATCCTGCCGCGGTTCAAGGCGATCGTTAGCGGTCGCACCGGTAACTACCGTCCCGCGACGCGCTTCACGGAAGCGCCCAGTTGAGTGAGCTTCTCTTCGATGCGCTCATAGCCCCGGTCGATGTGGTAAATCCGGTCGATCACCGTTTCGCCCTCTGCGACGAGCCCCGCCACGACGAGACTGAACGAAGCACGCAGGTCAGTGGCCATGACTTGTGCACCGCGAAGCCGTTCCTGACCCTTGATGATCGCCGTGTGATTGCCATCCAACACGATGTTCGCGCCAAGCCGATTGATTTCCTGCACGTGCATGAAGCGGTTCTCGAAGATCGTTTCGACCACGCGGCAGGTACCCTCTGCGATCGCATTCATCGCCAGAAACTGCGCCTGCATGTCGGTGGGGAAACCGGGATGCGGCGCGGTTCGGATGTCGACCGCTAGCGGCCGTTTGCCCTGCATGTCGAGCTCGATCCAGTCCGGCCCTTCGACAATGCTGGCGCCCGCCTCTTTCAGCTTGATCAGCACCGACTCGAGTGTTTCGGGCCTCGTGTCGCTGACCCGCACACGACCACCGGTAGCCGCCACCGCGATGAGATAGGTTCCGGCCTCGACGCGATCCGGCATGATCCGGTAGCTGCAACCGTGGAGACGGTCCACGCCCTCGATCCGAATCGAGTCGGTGCCATGCCCGGATACGCGCGCACCCATTGCGTTCAGGCATTCGCCCAGGTCCACCACTTCGGGTTCGCGCGCACAGTTCTCCAGGATCGTCGTGCCACGGGCAAGGCACGCGGCCATCATGAGATTCTCTGTGCCACCTACGGTGGTGAT
>JBFKCZ010000552.1:0-2041 GCA_041620035.1 Pseudomonadales bacterium | reverse complement strand
GTGTGCAAGCGGGCACTGGACGTTCCGCATGAGACGCTCATCGCAGAAGGTTTCACGCCCGACGATCTGAAAACGCCCTTTCAGGTCTTCGAAGCCAACCCGAAAGGCTGTGACAAGTGCAAGGACGGATATAAGGGCCGTGTCGGAATCTATGAAGTAGTTAAAATTACGCCGGAAATGTCCCGTATTATCATGGAGGACGGCAGCAGTATCGAGCTGTCGGAGCAGGCGCGGGCACTTGGCTATCCCGATCTTCGCAGAGACGGTCTGTTGAAGGTCATGAAGGGCGTCACCAGTCTCGCCGAAGCGAACCGAATGACCACGGGTCACTGACCCAGAGCACGGATTGAACGATGGCCGAAAGCGCAACATTCGTCTGGGAAGGCACCGACAAGCAGGGTCGCAAGACCAAAGGTGAGATCACCAGCTCGAACCCGAACATCGCCAAAGCCGAGCTGCGCAAGCAAGGCATCAACGCCACGAAGGTCAGAAAGAAGTCTGCCGGGGCGGCGTTTTCGATGGGGGGCTCGATCACCCCGGCCGACATTTCGCTATTCACGCGGCAAATGGCCACGATGATGCGCGCCGGTGTGCCGCTGGTGCAGTCCTTCGAAATCGTCGCCGACGGCGTCGACAAGCCCAAGATGAAAGATCTGATTCTCGCCGTGCGCAATGACGTGTCCGGCGGTACATCCTTTGCCGCTGCCATTCGCAAGCACCCGCTCTATTTCGACGACCTGTTCTGCAATCTCGTCGACGCCGGCGAACAATCCGGATCGCTCGAAACGATGCTCGACCGAATCGCCACGTACAAGGAAAAGACCGAGTCCTTGAAGGCGAAGGTCCGCAAGGCGATGACCTACCCGATCGCGGTACTCGTGGTCGCATTCGTCGTTTCCGGTATTCTGCTCATCAAAGTGGTACCTCAGTTCGAATCCGTTTTCGCCGGCTTCGGCGCCGAGCTGCCCGCGTTCACGCAGTTCGTCATCGGCATTTCGGAAGCGGCGCAGGAATACTGGCTGATCATGCTGGTGGGCATCATCGCCGTCGTCGCCGGCTTCATCGCCGCTCGCAAACGCTCGAAAACTCTGCGCGACCGCATCGATCAGCTCGCTCTCAAGACACCCATCGTCGGCAACATCGTCGAGAAGTCCGCCGTCGCTCGCTATGCGCGCACGCTGTCGACCACCTTCGCAGCCGGCGTTCCGCTCGTGGACGCCCTCAACTCGGTGGCTGGCGCCACAGGCAACGCGATCTTCACCAATGCCGTCTACAAGATTCGCGACGACGTCTCCACGGGTCAACAGCTCAACTTCTCGATGCGCAACACGGGTGTATTCCCAAACATGGTGGTCGCCATGGTTGCCATCGGCGAGGAGTCGGGCGCACTCGACGACATGCTCGACAAGTCCGCCAGCTACTACGAAGAGCAGGTCGACAACGCGGTCGACAACCTCACCGCACTCATGGAACCGATCATCATGTCGGTTCTCGGTGTGCTGGTCGGTGGCCTGATCATCGCGATGTACCTGCCCATCTTCCAACTGGGTGCCGTGGTCGGCGGCTGACGCGTCCTACCATACTCATCGCATCAACGTGTCGTTCGAGTACTTACTGACCTACGGATGGGTCGGCGCCGTCGCATTCATCTGGCTCAGCTTATCCATCGGCAGTTTCCTGAACGTCGTCATCTACCGCCTGCCCGTGATGCTCACCCGCAGCTGGGAGGGTCAGGCGCGAGAGGCCTTGTCGCTCGAAGCCGTCGAGCAGAAACCCTTCAATCTCGTGACACCCCGCTCGCGTTGCGGCCACTGCGGCGCGCAGATCCGGGCGTGGCAGAACGTGCCGGTGTTCAGCTGGCTCGCGCTTCGAGGGCGCTGCGCGAGCTGTGCGGCGAAGATCTCCGCACGTTATCCGATCGTCGAGGCACTCACCGCGATCGCCTCCGTCGTCGTGGTGGCAAAGTACGGCTTCACCTGGACTGGACTCGGTGCGCTGACATTTACCTGGGTGTTGATTGCGGCCGCATTCATCGACCTCG
>JBFKCZ010000551.1:0-2041 GCA_041620035.1 Pseudomonadales bacterium | reverse complement strand
GTTCTGGATCTCGTCGGCTGCATCGGCAAAGCCCATGCGGCTGACGTGATCCTTGTGCACGTTGAAGGTTTTCGCGCCCATACCGCCCACGTAGAAGCCGACACTCTGCTTGATCTGCGCGCGCGCCTTGTCCACGTCATCGTCGATGACCACCGGCACAGTAGCGGCGATCTCGAAGTTGGCGGGCTTGATACGCATGGCTTCGGCGTACTGTTCGTTCATGCGATAGGGCGACAGGAACATCGGGATCCATCCGTCGAAGAGTTCAGCGCTCAACGCGACGTTCTTGGGCCCTTCAGCGCCGAGGTACACGGGAATGTGCTCACGGAGCGGATGCTGCATCAGCTTCAGTGGCTTGCCGAGGCCCGTGCCGCCATCGAGCGGCAACTGATAATGTTCGCCGGCAAACGACACCGGTTCCTTGCGCGCGATGATCTTGCGGAAGATCTGGATCCATTCGCGCGTGCGCGCCAGCGGCTTCGGATACGGCTGGCCATACCAGCCCTCCACCACCTGCGGACCTGACACGCCGATACCCAGAATCAACCGACCGTTCGAGAGATAGTCCATCGCCACGGCATGCATCGCGGCACTCGCCGGCGTGCGCGCGGAGATCTGCATGATCGAGGTACCGAGGTTGATGCGCTTCGTGTGCGCGCCGATCCACGCGAGCGGCGTGAAGCAATCCATGCCGTAGATCTCGGGGCACCAGATGGTGTCGTATCCGAGGTTCTCCGCTTCCTTCGCCAGTTCGACGATGCGTTCACCGCCGGGTGACCCGATGGGGCCTACGCCGAGTCCGAGTTTCATCTTCGTTCCTCCCACACATTGCAAGTGAAAACACCCATCAGCTGAACACAAACCCACGGTAATTGTCTGCCTTCACCTGATCGCAGATCTCCCGATACGGACCGACTCCCGCGGCATACGGCATGAACACCCGCGGCTTGCCTTCGATGTTCGCACCGAGGTACCAGGAACCGCCCTTGGGGAACAGTGTGGCGTTCGCCACCTCGTTGACATGGGCAACCCAGCCGTCTTCGGCCGCGCGGTCGGGCTCGACGGTAACCAAGCCTTTCTCGTGCATGTAAGCGATGCAGTCGGTCATCCAGTCCACGTGCTGTTCGATGGAGACCAGCACGTTGCTCAGTACCGACGGACTGCCCGGCCCCGTGACCGTGAAGAGATTGGGAAATCCTTCCATGCCGATGCCCAGGTAGGCACGCGGCCCCGCACGCCATTTTTCGCTCAACGCAAGGCCGCCGCGGCCGCGAATGTCGATGCTCAGCAGTGCGCCGGTCATGGCGTCGAAACCGGTGGCGAGCACCAGCGTGTCGAATCGATAGTCGGCTGAGCTGGTAGTGAGTCCCTGCGCGTGAATGCGCACGATCGGGGTTGCGCGCAGATCGACCAGTGTCACGTTGTCGCGATTGAAGGTTTCGTAGTAGCCGGTATCGACACAGATGCGTTTCGTGCCGATGGGATGGTCGGTTGGACACAACGTCTCGGCGGTCTTCGGGTCGCGCACGATGCCGCGAATCTTGCTGCGGACGAACTCCGCGACTTTCTCGTTGGTCTGCGGATTGATCATGCTGTCGGCGATCGCGCCGAGGAAGTACGCCCCGCCCCGCTGCCACCGCGGCTCGAGCGCAGCAGCGATCTCCGCGGCGCTGAGGTCGGCGCCACTCTCGAAGACGGGCGTACGCTCCACGGGTTCGATCTCGAGGTCACCGAAGCCGGAACTCAACCCGAGCTTGTGAAACCGCCGATGCTTGCGGTAACTCGCCTTGAAGCGTTCGACCCAATCGGCGTCGAGCGGCGCGTTCACCGCCGGCACGCTGAAGTTCGGCGTACGCTGGAACACGGTGAGATGCGCAGCCTCGGCCGCGATCACGGGTATGGCCTGAATGCCGGAAGACCCGGTACCGATGATGCCGACACGCCGTCCCGTGAAGTCCACCCCTTCGTGCGGCCACAGGCTCGCCTGATACCGCGCGCCGGCAAAGTCATCGAGCCCGGGAATGTCGGGAACCGTGGGGCG
>JBFKCZ010000550.1:0-2062 GCA_041620035.1 Pseudomonadales bacterium | reverse complement strand
TCGCCGCCGAGGGTCGCATCGCCACGGAGGTCGCGCTCCGGAAGGCGAAAGCCGATACGCCCTTGCACCGGCATCGCGTCGTCGATGCGAACCTCGAATCCGCCCTGCGCGCGCAATGCTTCGGCACGCAGCTGGAGGTTGCTCAGGCGCCACACATCGGTACCGAGATGCGCTCCGAAGGCAAGCGATGGGTGGTAGACCGCATCGACGAGATTGGTCGTGAGCCGATCCACTTGCGCGGTAATCAGCTCGATCTCGAACGGCAGCGTCGGCAGTTCGAACGCGATGGGCTTTCTGGCCGGCGGCTCCTCGGTGGTTCTGCGATCGACGTTCAGTTGTCCGATCGCAACGCTTTCGAAGACGAGACTGCTGTAGGACGTCAACGACCGCGTCCAATCGAGGTCGAGCGATACGCGCAACGCTTCGATCGCCACCGTCTCCGTCGCGAGTTCGACTCGCTCGAACCGCAGCCCGTCCAGCAAAGTCCCCGTCATACCGTCGTAGGCAATCGGCACGGGGCTGAACCCGGTGCCTGCCCGAAGCGCCCACTCGCTGCCCCGTTCCGTCGCCAGCACGACGTACGCAGTCGACACGATCAACACGACCACCACGCCGATCAGCACAAGCGCCGTGCTGCTCGCGCGCCTCACAAATCGGGACCGATCGTGACGTGCAGGCGCACCGGTGAGCCATCGTGATCGAGTGGATGCGCTATATCGACCCGCACCGGCCCGAGCGGCGAATACCAGCGCAGCCCGAGACCCACGCCCGTAAAGAACTCGGGCTGCCGGTCGAAGGCCGATCCGGAGTCGACGAATGCCGCCGCCGACCAGCCGGGGCGAAATGCCCAGTCGAGTTCGATCGAGCCCGTCGCGAGACCGCTGCCGCCGATCACCTCGCCCTCGGCCGACTCCGGTCCGACCGACTGATACTCGTAGCCGCGAATGCTGGTATCGCCACCGGCGAAGAAACGCACGGATGGCGGCAGGTCATCGAACTCGTCCTTCCAGGTCCAGCCGCCTTCCGCGCGCATTAGGACGCGCGTGCTCGTACTCAACGCGCGCACTACCTTGGAGGCCAATCGAACCTGCACGAAGGACGTATCGGACACGAAGGATTCATGCGCGCCGCGGACTGTCGCATTCAGTCGCATGCCACGCGTAGGTCGAACCGGGTCGTCCCGCCACACGCGCGACAGAGTGGAACCGAACATCAGCAGACGCGCCTCACTACGCTCGTCGGCGATCTCGAAGTCTTCCGTCGATAGCTCCACGAAATCGCTCTCGATCCAGCCCCATCGCAGGTAGCTGTGGCGCACGCCCATCTTCATGATGTCGCTTTCTGCCGTATCGGTTTTCTCCCGCGCCACGCCCGCATCGAACGTGAACCAGTCGTTGAGCGGATCGCGATGCGGAATGCGGTACTCGGCGTCCAGCGTCGATTTGACCTGCGACAACAGTGAGTGCACAGCCGCGCGATGCCCTTTCCGATTCAACAGGCGATGCTCCGCGTCGGCCCGCAGACGCGGCCCGGTGTCCGTCGCATACCCGAGGCCCAACGTGTACATCCACCTTCGGTCAGGCGCGATCAATTCGATTCGGACCGGCACGATCTTGTCTTCGCTTCCCCCCTCGGCATCCGCGCTGACCGTCGCCTGCGCGAAATAACCGCTGTCGTTGAGGTTGCGGCGCAGTCGCGTCAACAGTTCGCCGCTGTAGTAGTCGCCCTCCTTGAAAGGCAGATAGGCATCGATCAACCGCTGATCCAGAACGCCTTGATTGATGGAGATCGCCCCAAAACGATAGCGTTGCCCGCTATCGATCTCGAGATGAATCGTCGCCGAGCGCTCTTCTGCGCGCACGCTCACCTCGTTGCGCATCAGCCGCACATCGAGGTAGCCAAGACCGCGGCCAACGTCCAGCAGCCGGCGTTTCGCCCGCTCGTAGGCATCGTGCGCCAGATCCTGACCTTCGAGCTTCCGGACGCGTTTGACTTCATCGCGCATCGACCGCTCTTCGGCGAGCGGTCCCGTGATCTGCACATCGACGCTGTCGATCCGCAC
>JBFKCZ010000549.1:0-2083 GCA_041620035.1 Pseudomonadales bacterium | reverse complement strand
GACGGCGGCGATGCTGGCAGCGGGTACGTTCAGGTAGTTTGCCGCGATCCTCCATCGATATGGCACACTCGCGCCACGAACAACGAGGGGACGGATCATGAAAGCGGCGGTATTTCGAGAAGTGAACAAGCCCATGGAGGTGGAGGAGGTTCAGGTCTCGAAGCCTGGGCCGCGCGAGGTGCTGGTACGCACGGCCGCGGCCGGCGTCTGCCACTCCGACCTGCACTTCTTCAACGGCACCTATCCGGGCCAACTGCCGATCGTGCTCGGTCACGAGGCGGCGGGTGTGGTGGAGCAGGTTGGGAGCGCGGTGACGTACGTCAAACCGGGCGACCACGTGATCACCTGTCTGTCGGTCTTCTGCGGAACGTGTGAGTACTGCCTCACCGGCCACATGTCCCTCTGTCAGGAGCCGGCGCTGCGGCGCGGCAAGGACGAGCAGCCGCGACTGGCCAAGGCAGGCGCCAAACTCAATCAGTTTGCGAACCTCGGTTCCTTCGCCGAATTCATGCTGGTGCACGAACATGCGATCGCGAAGATCCGCAACGACATGCCGCTCGATCGCGCGGCCTTGATCGGCTGCGCCGTCACCACGGGTATTGGGGCGGTCATTCACACCGCAAAGGTCGAACCCGGTTCGTCGGTGGTGGTGATCGGTGCGGGCGGCGTCGGCCTCTCGTGTATCAACGGCGCCGCGATTGCCGGTGCCGGACGCGTCATCGCGGTCGACATGGTGCCGTCGAAACTCGAACTGGCGCGCAAGTTCGGCGCAACCGATGTGGTCAACCCCAAGGACGGCGATCCCGTGGCCGCCGTTGCCGAGATCACGGGCGGCGGGGCGCATTACACGTTCGAAGCCATCGGCCTCAAGGCCACGGCGGAGCAGGCGTTCGCGATGCTGCGCCGCGGCGGTACGGCGACCATCATCGGCATGATTCCGCCGGGACAGATGGTGGCGATTCACGGGCCTGAATTGTTGTGGGAGAAGAAGCTGCAGGGTTCGTTCATGGGGTCGAACCGGTTCCGCGTGGACATGCCCCGGTTCGTGGACTTCTACCTGCAGGGCAAGCTGCATCTCGACGACATGATCTCGCGACGGATCGGCCTGAAGGACGTCAACGACGCGTTCAAACAGATCGAATCCGGTGAGGTGGCGCGCAGCGTCATCGTGTTCGACAACTAAAAGACGAGCGAGGCAGGGACCCGATATGCGCTGGATGTCTTTCGAGGTTGGTGGCAAGTCTTCTTACGGTGTCGTGGTGGGTGATGGGGTGGTGGATGTCGGTGAGCGCCATTCGCACCGCACCTTGAAGGATCTGTTGGCCTCCGGCGACTTCGACGCTGTGGGTCGCGAAGCGAAGAACGCCAAGCCGGACCATCGCCTCGATGCCGTCCGCTTTCTGCCGGTGATCACGAAGCCCGACAAGATCCTGTGCGCCGGCATCAACTACAAAGCGCACCAGGAAGAAACGGGACGCGAACCGACGGCACAACCGACGTTGTTCACGCGCTTCGCCGCATCGCAGATGGGGCACAAGGAACCCATGCTGCGTCCGCTGGAGTCACAACGCCTGGATTTCGAGGGTGAGATCGCGCTCGTCATCGGCCGCGCGGGACGGCGCATTCCGAAGGCCAAAGCGCTCGAACACGTGGCCGGCTTCGCCCCGTACAACGATGGCAGCGTGCGCGACTTTCAGCGCCACACCACACAGTTCACGCCTGGCAAGAATTTCGTGGCCACGGGCGGCTTCGGCCCGTGGATGATGACCCCCGACGAGATTGGCGATCTCGACGAGATGGAAGTGATCACGCGCCTGAACGGCGAGGTGATGCAGCAGGCGAAGGCGAAGCTGCTGATCTTCGGCTTCGCGGAATTGATCGCCTACAGCTCCATCTTCACCGAACTGGTACCGGGTGACGTGATCGTCACCGGCACGCCGGGCGGCGTCGGTGCTGCGCGTACGCCACCGGTGTTCATGGACGAAGGCGACGTGATCGAAGTGGAGGTCAAACCGATCGGCACGCTGCGCAACAAGGTGGCGGTGGGCTGAGGCGCGTTGTAGGAGCGACCCTTGGTCGCGAT
>JBFKCZ010000548.1:0-2113 GCA_041620035.1 Pseudomonadales bacterium | reverse complement strand
CGGCCGTCGGCGTTGCCTCGGCCAACTCGATCGGAGCAGGACTAGGCCCTATTTCGGTATCGCCGCCGGTCCACCACGCATTGCATGACGTTTGTCATGCGCCGTCGTACCATTTCCAAAACCATTCACGAGGCCGGCATGGGCCGCATATTCGAAGTACGAAAACATACGATGTTCGCGCGCTGGAATCGTATGGCGAAGCAGTTCGCGAAGATCGGCAAGGACATCACGATCGCAGTACGCTCGGGCGGTTCCGATCCGAACAGCAATCCGGCGCTGAGGCGCGTCATTCAGAACGCGCGCGCCGTCAACATGCCAAAGGACAAGGTCGACGCAGCCATCCGGCGGGCTTCGGGCGCCGACGCCAAGGACTACGAAGTCATCGTCTACGAAGGGTATGCACCCCATGGCGTTGCGGTGATGGTTGAAGCGGCGACCGACAACACGAAGCGCACCGTCGCGAGCGTACGCAGCATCTTCAGCAAGCACGGCGGCAACCTGGGAACCGCGGGCTCGGTCGAATACATGTTCAAGCGCATGGGCGTGTTCAGGCTGAATCCGGAAGGCATCGATCAGGACGATCTCGAGTTGTACCTGATCGATCACGGTCTCGAAGAGATGGGTGAGAGCGTCGGCGAGAAGGGCGAACCGCAACTCGTGGTGCGGTGTGCATTCGAGGAATTCGGGAACGTGCAGAAGGCGCTGGAAGAGCGCGGTATCGTGCCATTGTCCGCGGAGCACGAGTACGTTTGCACCGCACCGATCGAACTGCCGGAGGATCAGGCCAACGAAGCGCTCGAACTGATCGACAAGCTCGAGCAGGACGACGATGTGCAGCGGGTCTTCCACACGGTGGTCTGACCCGGGCGAACAATCAGCGGCGCAGCAGCTTTGGCGGTTGGTCGCGGTGGAAGCCGTTGAAGGTCCTGACGTTGCCTGCTTCGCCGGGACGAAACAGGAAACTGCCCGCACCGTTGTGTATGCCGCCGTCCACCCGGAAGTCCGCGCCGGTCACGTACGCCGCCATGTCCGATAACAGGAACACCACCATCGCCGAGACTTCCGCCGCGGTGCCGTGCCGCGCAAGGGGAATTCTGCGATCGATGTTCGCGAGCGCCGGCCAGTCGGCTTCCGGGTAGCGGTCGAGGCCGGTGGTGGCGATGAATCCCGGAATCACACAGTTCACGCGCACACCCGAACGCGCCCACTCGGTTGCCGCGGTTGCGGTGAAGTTCGAAAGACCGGCTCTGGCGGCGCCGTTGTGCCCCATGCCGGGCATCCCGCCATCGTAGTCGGCGCCGACGTTCACGATGCTGCCGCCACGCTCGCGCAGGCATTGTTTGTAGAACTCGCGTGCCAGCAGGAAGTAGCTGGTGAGATTGTTGTGCAGCACCGCGTTCCAGCCATTCAGGCTGAGGTTTTCGAGCCGTGCCGGAAACTGGCCGCCGGCGGCGTTGACGAGACCGTCGATCGGGCCATGCTCACTGAGTGCACGCTGCACCAGAGCGACAACCGCTTCTTCGTCGCGCAGTTCGACGGCGTAGCATCCGAGTGCCCGGCCGCCGTCTTCGATAATTTCGGACCGGGTACGTTCCAGCTTCTCGAGTGTTCGCCCCGCCAGCACGACGGCGGCACCCAGGCTCGCCAGTTCGTGCGCGATACAGCGTCCGAGGCCGCCACCGCCGCCTGCGACGAAGATCGTTTGCCCCTGAAACAATCCTTCCCTGAAGCCACTGCGATAGCCCACGCACACCTCCCAGGCACCTTTGCGCTCAATCATACGCAGGCAATCACCCCTCGGTGATAGCCTACGACTCGCAGCAGAACAGGAAGGACGGCCATGTCGGAAGGTGCAAAGCGACCGGACACCATTCGCCTGCAACGCATCAGCAAGGCGTTCTGGGAATCCGCGGCACTGATGAGCGCGGTGGAACTCGGCGTGTTCACGGCCATCGCCCACGGCAACGACACGATTCCGCGGCTCGCGGAAGCGACCGGCATCGAACCGGTCAACGCCGAACGACTGCTCACGGCACTCGTAGCGATGGAACTCATCGATCGCGAAGGGGACCGATTCAGCAACGCCGAAGACGTCGATCGATTTCTCGTGGCG
>JBFKCZ010000547.1:0-2125 GCA_041620035.1 Pseudomonadales bacterium | reverse complement strand
TCATCGAGGGCCGTCAGGTACTGGCCGCGCAGGTCACCGATGTCCTGTGGTGAAAGCTCGACATCCGCCGCCGTGATCGTCGCACCGCGCGGCACCGGCCGCCTCGCGACGACGACCAGTTTCGACACCGCGATGCGGGCGGGAAGCGTGGCAGACCAGGGGTGCGGACCGGTACAACGTGCCAGTGCAGAGGCGCGGCCGAGGGGTGTGCCCTGGACTTTGATCTCGAGGTTCGCACAGTCGGGAAACGTGAGGCGCGAGTCGAGGGGAAACATTTCGACGCTTACGTCGGCACCTGGATGGGCCTCGAGCGCCGATGCGCGGATGACGGCGGCGGCACGGTCGCTCAGTTCGTGCACCGACATCGCGTTTGCAATCGGGGCCGCGACGAGCAGCGTCAGCGCGGTTGCGATACGGATGCGTTCGGATCGATTCATCGTTTGCCTCTGCCGTAATTGATAGCAGAAGCCGCGCGATTGTCCCGCGCGGCAGTACGTTGCCGTTGGCGAGCGGCAACCGGTTGCCGCCGGGCGGGGGTGTCGACGCACCAAAGCGTCTGCAGGCCGCGGATCCGCCGCGATCCCGCCGCTTGGCACGAGGATTGCTATTCGCCGGTTGCACCAAACGATTAGTGCGGACGGCATGACGATCAGCTTCGACAAGGCACTCGGATCGCAACCCCAGGCGCTGGCGCTGCGTGCGCAACGCGCCGCGGTGATCGCGAACAACATCGCCAATGCGGATACGCCGAACTTCAAGGCGCGGGACATTCCATTTCACGCGATGCTGAACGAAGCGTCGCAAGCATCCAAGCTCCCCGGCGTTCGCACTACTCATGCCGCACACCTGACCCTCGATGACGCCGGCGGCAGCGAGTCAGACCTGCTGTTTCGTAGCGCCCTGATGCCATCGATCGATGGCAACACCGTCGATGTACACGTCGAGCAGGCCGCCTTCGCCGAGAACAACATGCAGCTGCAGGCGTCGATGCAGTTCCTGAACAACCGCTTCAAGGGGCTGATCGCAGCCATCCGAGGAGAATAGCCGTGTCGCTGCTCAACATATTCGATGTGGCCGGATCCGCGATGAGCGCGCAGACGGTGCGCCTCAATACCACGGCGAGCAACATAGCCAACGCCAGCAGTGTGTCGTCGAACTTCGACGAGACCTATCGCGCCCGGCACCCCATCTTCGCGGCGCGTCTGGCCGCGACGATCGGTGAGGGCGAGCCGACCGAGTCGGCGTTGTCGGAGGACGGCCCGACCGGAGTGTCGGTAATCGGCATCGTAGAGAGCGAAGCGCCTCTGCAGATGAGATTCGAACCCGAGCATCCGCTCGCCGACGAGAACGGTTACGTCGCGTATCCGAATGTGAATGTGGTCCAGGAAATGACCGACATGATCAGCGCAACGCGATCGTTCCAACTCAACGTAGAAGTCATGAACTCGGCCCGTACGCTGGCCGAGCGACTGCTGACTCTGGGTCAGTAAGGAGCGAGGGAGCATGAACGTCGCAGGTATACGCAGCTTCAACGAGTTGAACGCCGCGGTGAAAGCAGAGAACAAGCAGGAACTCGGCAAGAACCAGTTCCTCGAACTCATGATCACGCAGCTCAAGCACCAGGATCCGCTCAATCCCGCGCAGAACGAGGACTTCATCGCGCAGCTGGCGCAGTTCTCGAGCCTGGAAGGCATCGAGAACCTGAACAAGTCCGTGGACTCCATGGCGACCGCGATGCGTGCCACGGTGACGATGGAAGCCGCCGCCCTCGTCGGCCGATCGGTGCTGGTACCGACCGACCGCACCTTCATGCAGGGCTCGAGGCTCGTCGGCAGCGTCGACGTCACTCAATCGACGAGCAACCTCACGGTGGAGATCAGCAGTCCGATGGGTCAATTCATTCGCAAGATCGATGTGGGTCCGGCGGGCGTCGGCGCCAACCGATTCCTGTGGGACGGCAAAGACGCCGCCGGTGTGCAGCAACCTCCCGGCGTCTACCGGGTGCGTGCCTACGCGGCCCAGGGCGAATCATCGCGGGAGTTCGCAGTGGATCTCCCCGAAGTAGTGGCGAGCGTGTCGCTCGAAGCGACGGGTATTCAGTTGAATCTGGCCGGTGGCAGCACCG
>JBFKCZ010000546.1:0-2144 GCA_041620035.1 Pseudomonadales bacterium | reverse complement strand
TCTCGAACGCCAGTTCGGCGCCTTCGAAATCGCCGGCGAAAAACTGGCGCAACTCGCGCTGGCAGAGGCCATCTGATGCAGGGTCCGATGCAAGAGGCGTGGCAGGTGCTGGCCCGTAACTATGCGCGCTTCGATACACCGCTGCGGCCGAACCGGGAAACACTTGCAGCGCTGCGACGGCTGATCGACGGCCACGATCCACTCGTTGCAGTGCTTGGCGCCACGCCGCTCTTCAGTGAACTCGCCGAGCGCGTGTGGTTCATCGACGCATCGGCAGATGCGTTGCGACTGGTCGATTCGAGCGACGGCCAACGCCTCGTGCACAAGGACTGGACGAATGCTTCGGCAGAGCTCGCCCAGGCGGACTTCATCGTCGGGGATGGATCGATCAATGCCGTGAGCGGACCGGAAGCAGCCGCCAATCTGATGCGCGCGCTGCACACCGCGCTGCAACCGGACGCCACGCTGGCGATGCGCGTGTTTCTGCAGCACGCGCTGCCCCGCGACACGGTACTGGAACGTTTGCGCACGGCCTTCGCGCACAAACGCTTCAGCGAAGTGCGTTTCCTCGTCTACGGACTCATCGCCGGACACGACGGCCTCACGGCGATCGCCGACATCGACCGGTTCATCACCGATCTGCCGAAACACATCGAAGCCGATGCCCGCACGGCCGCGCGCTACATGAGCGACTACTTCGAGTGGCGCGGCATGTCGCCCGAGGCCGCCACTGCGATTCCGACCACCGCATACTTTCCAGCCCGCGAGACGTTCGAGTCACTGCTGAACGACGTCGGCCTGCGCTTTCACACGGTGAGCGCCGGTCGATTCGCGCTCGCCGAATTCACGCCGATCTACGTCGCGACGCGCTGATCCTCGACCAGATCGCCAAGGGTTTCGATCAACGGGCCAAGGTGCGGTTCGTAGCGCTTCCACCGGGCCAGCGACGTCGTATAGATCGGCTGGCGCACCTGAATGACGCTCGCCGTACGAATCGAGCGATCGTTCTTGAAGAAATCGAGGCACGCATCGCTCCACTCCAAACCGCAGAACGCGATGAGGCGCCGCGCCTGGGCCTCGTGGTCGGCAACCAGATCCTCGTATTGCACCTCGAGCATCGCGCCTTCCGGCAACACGGTGCGCCAGTGATCCATGAGGCGCGCATAGCCCCGGTAGTGACGGCCGATCTCGACGAGGTCGTAGCTGTGCGGTTGTCCGCGGCTGAACAGCCGTGAAAAACCGGACAGACAGGTATCGACCGGATTGCGTCTGACGTGCACCACGCGCGCGTTCGGCAGCATCAGGTGTATGAGTCCCACGCACAGGAAATTGGCCGGCATCTTGTCGGTGATTCGGGTTGCCTCCGTCGATCGCTTGCGCAGACCCGCAACGTAGCGGGCGCCGAGCAAGGCGAGGTCGGACTGCGTGAATCCGCGCATGTTGTTGGGGAACGGCTCGGCCGTCGGCGTCGATCCGCCGAGGCGATGGGCGAGATCGAGCAGGTCGGGAAGTTCGCCGGCGCCGTGCACGAGAGGATGGCTGGCGATGATCTGTTCCGTCAGCGTGGTTCCCGAGCGCGCCGCGCCCAGCACGAACACCGGCAACTGCGATGGCTCTCCGCGGCCACGAAGACGCGCGATGGCCGGCGCATCGAAGAAGGCGATGAGCTGATCGATGAGCCGATCGAAGGCATCCGCATCGTAGTCGATGGTGCTGCGCTTGATGCGGCACCCCGCCGCGAAGTGCGCGAACGCTTTGTCGTACTCGCCAACATCGTCATAGCTCTTGCCGAGGGCGAAATGCAGCGCCATCGCTTTCTGCCGGGGCATGTCTTCGATCGATTCGGCCGCCTTCGCGAGCGCCGCTACGTTGTCGTCGCCGGGCTTCGCTTTCTTCACGTGCGCGAGGGATACGCGCGCGGGAATCGCATCGGGATCGAGTTCGAGCGCGCGCTGGTAGTGGTCCTCCGCGCGATCGAGTTGACCGAGTTCCATCAGCAGTGCACCGAGCCCCAGATGGCCGCGCACGAGATCGGGCTTCAGTTCGAGCGCCTTCTCGAAGGACGCGAGCGCCAGGTCGGGAAATCCGCGGTCGGCGTAGACGCCACCCAACGTGCTGTGGGCGTCGGCCCGGTCGGGCGCAAG
>JBFKCZ010000545.1:0-2160 GCA_041620035.1 Pseudomonadales bacterium | reverse complement strand
GCTTGAACGTCTCGTAGTAGTCGCTCACCCAGTGGCGCGCCTCGGCCGGGTCGATGAATGCAAACGTCAGCGCCCCGATGCCGAGCTGAGCAGCGAGATGGATCGTGTCGCGGTTCGAGCACGCGACCCAGAGTGGCGGGTGCGGGCGCTGGACGGGCTTCGGGACGACGTTGCGCGTCGGCATGGAGAAGAACTCCCCCTCGAAGCCGGGGTACGGATCCATCGCGAGCATGTTGGCGATCTGTTCCGTGGACTCCAGGTAGATCTTCCGCTTCTCTGCGACTTCGATGCCGAACCCGCCGAGCTCGAGCACGGCAGAGGACTCGCCCGTACCGAAATCGACGCGGCCGTTCGAAACCAGATCGAGCGTCGCGATCACCTCGGCGGTGCGCGCCGGATGGTTGTACTGCGGAATCACCTGACGGATCCCCTGGCCCAGACGGATGTTCTTGGTACGCGCCGCACACGCCGCCAGAAACACTTCGGGGGCGGAGGAGTGTGAATACTCCTCGAGGAAGTGATGCTCCACTTCCCACGCATAGTCGATGCCCAGCCGATCCGCCACTTCGACCTGCTCCAGTGCCTCGTTGAACAGGCGCTGCTCGGCGCCGTTGTCCCAGGGCCTCGGGAGCTGGTGTTCGTAGAAAATACCGAACCTCATGCCGTCTCCTCGTTCATCATTACAACGGTTCTCTTCGAGTTAACCGCATGCGCTCCGTCAGCGCCAGAGCGCGTGATATCGGGCCGCGATCGAAAGCGCGAACTGCGGCGCGTTTGCCCGGCGCCAGGCGTTGGCGGCGAACTTGTTGATCTCGCCCATCGTGGGATAGACGTGAATCGTCTGCTGGATGCCGCGCAGCGATACACCGTGGGTCATTGCCGTGACGTACTCACCGATCAGCTCACCGGCCTCGGGCGCGACGATCGTGGCACCCAGCACGCGATCGCTGCCGGGTGGCGTCAGCACCTTGATGAAGCCGTCGGCGTGACCATCGGTGACCGCACGATCGACGTGAGCGAGGAGATGCCGCGACACCTCGACGCGAATGCCCGCAGCCTTCGCCTCTTCCTCCGACAAGCCGACCCGCGCGACTTCCGGATCCGTGTAGGTGCACCACGGCACCACCGCGTAATTGGCCTTGAATTTCCAGACCCTGCCGAACAGCGCGTTCACGGCCGCATACCACGCCTGGTGTGATGCCATGTGCGTGAACTGATACGGGCCCGCGGCATCTCCGCAGGCGAATACATTCTTCACTTTCGTGCGCAGATAGCGATCGACCACCAACGTGCCGTCGCGATTCGATTCGATTCCCAGTTCCGCAACACCCAACGATTCCGTATGGGCGCGGCGCCCGATCGCAACGAGCACCCGATCGAATGGCAGTGACACTTCCTTGTCGTCAACACCCGCAATCAGCCGTCGCGCGTCCGCTGCGGCCTCGCATCGAATCGCGCGGTGACCCACGAGTACGCGCACGCCGTCGCGCGCGAGCGAATCCGCGACCACTTGTGACGCATCGGGATCCTCCTTGGGTAGCACGCGATCGGCCATGTCGATGAGCGTGACCTGACTGCCGAGGCGCTGAAAGCTCTGCGCGAGCTCACACCCGATGGGTCCGGCCCCCATCACGAGCAGATGCGCTGGTAGTTCGCGCAGGCCCCAGACCGAATCCGAAGTCAGTGGGTCGACGTCGGCAAGCCCGGGAATCGGCGGCACGAACGGCGCCGAGCCGGTTGCGACGATGATGTTTCGCGCCGTGTAGCGGCGACCGTTGGCCTCCACCGTCCAAGGATCGACAATCCGAGCATCGCCCTGAACACACTCCACACCCAGGCCAGAGAATCGCTCCACCGAGTCGTTGGGCGCGATGCTCGCGATCGTCGCCTGCACGCGCTCCATCACCGCAGGGAAGTCGACCTCGGCATGTGCGTTGCGCAGGCCAAATCGGTCGGCGTTGGCGATCTGATGGGCAACGCGCGCCGATGCAATGAATGCCTTGCTCGGCACGCATCCCGTGTTGAGGCAATCGCCACCCATGGCACCGCGTTCGATCAATATCACTTTGGCGCGCACGGTGGTGCCGATCAGCGAGGCGATCAACCCCGCCGATCCTGCGCCTATGACAATGAGGTTGGCGTCGAAGCGCCGTGGTCGCT
>JBFKCZ010000544.1:0-2164 GCA_041620035.1 Pseudomonadales bacterium | reverse complement strand
GGCATGGCGAAGGCGGCGCGCGACGAGGGCTTCGACGAGATTGCCGACTGGTTCGAGACACTGGCCAAGGCCGAGCGTTCGCACGCCAACCGTTTCCAGAAGGCCCTGGACACGCTGGACGGCTGAGGGAAGTCCATCTCGGACGGCACGCGGGGGCGCGTGCCGTCCCTGCCGCCATCGAGCGCGCCTCGGTGCGCCGGCGGCTCCCCCGGGTGCCGCCGGCGGTTGGGCGCTCACGACCACGACCACAGGAGCACATGATGCCCGGTTCGCCACGCCGCGAAGGCAGTCTGGATGCGCCCACGCGCCACCCTTTGAACTGGCGCGACCGCGACTTCCTGGACGAAGCGTCGTTATACGCCGAGCTCGAGCGCGTGTTCGACATCTGCCATGGCTGCCGACGCTGCGTGAGCCTGTGCAACGCGTTCCCCACCCTGTTCGATCTGGTCGACGAGTCCGAGACCATGGAAGTCGATGGGGTGGCGAAAATCGACTACATGAAGGTCGTCGACCATTGCTACCTCTGCGACCTGTGTTACATGACCAAGTGTCCCTACGTTCCACCGCACGAATGGAGCGTCGACTTTCCCCATCTGATGTTGCGCGCGAAGGTATTCAAGACACAACAGCGCAGACCGCCGCTGCGTGATCGCGTGCTGTCCGCGACCGACGCAGTGGGAAAGCTTGCCGGCATTCCGATCGTGGTGCAGGCGGTGAATGCCGCCAGCCGCGCACCAGCTGCGCGCAAGCTGCTCGGCAAGATGTTGGGGGTGCATCCACAAGCGCATGTGCCGGACTACCACAGCCGGACGTTTCGCAAGGCCTGGCGCGCCCCGGCGCAGACGGAGGATCCGGTCGCCACTGATACCACGCGCGGCAAGGTGGCTTTGTTCACCACCTGCTACGGTAACTACAACGAGCCGCAGCTAAATCACGATCTGGCCGCAGTGCTGCAGCACAATGGCATCACGGTGCAGTTGCTACACCAGGAACGTTGCTGCGGCATGCCAAAGCTCGAGCTCGGTGACATGGACGCGATCGTCGCAGCGAAGGAGACCAACATACCCTCGCTGATCGAAGCCATCAAAGAGGGATGCGACATTGTCGCCGTGGTTCCGTCCTGCGTGTTGATGTTCAAGCAGGAGCTGCCGTTGTTGTTCCCCGATGACGAGGACGTGGCCCGCGTGCGCAAGCACATGTTCGATCCGTTCGAGTATCTGGTGCAGCGCCACCGCGAGGGACTGCTGAAGACCGATTTCAAGACGCCGTTGGGCAAGGTCGCCTACCATGCGGCCTGTCACCTGCGCGTGCAGAACATCGGATTGAAGACGCGCGACATTCTGCAACTCGTACCGGATACGGAGCTCGACGTCGTCGAGCGTTGCTCAGGCCACGACGGCACCTACGCCGTCAAGCAGGAATACCACGAGACGTCGAAAAAGATCTGTCGACCAGTGGCACGCCGGATCAGCCAGGCGAGCCCGGCATACTACTCCAGTGATTGCCCGATGGCAGGGCACCAGATCGCGACAACGCTCGGTGACGACAGCGTGCCGATGCATCCGGTGTCGCTATTGCGCAAAGCCTACGGTATCTGACGCAATCGGAATGAGCACCATGCAAAAACTTTCTCGCACCGATCTCTACTCGCTCGAGGACTACGCCGCCTCGCGCGCAGAGTTTCGCGCCAGAGTGATGGCGCACAAGAAGCATCGGCGCGTCGATCTCGGTGAACATCTGAGCCTGTTTTTCGAGGATCGGCTGACGATGCATTATCAGGTTCAGGAGATGCTTCGCGCCGAGCGCATCTTCGAGCCCGAGGGTATCCAGGAAGAGCTCGACGCCTACAATCCGCTGATTCCCGACGGCTGCAATCTGAAAGCTACCATGATGTTGCAGTACGAGGAAATCGGCGAACGGCGCGCAGCCCTGGCCCAGCTGCTCGACATCGAGCACAGTATCTGGCTCAAGGTCGGCGAACACGAATCAGTCACACCGGTTTGCGACGAGGACCTGGAACGCAGCACCGACACCAAGACCTCGTCGGTGCACTTCCTGCGCTTCGAGCTGACACCCGCGATGGTCGCGAGCCTGAAGGACGGCGAACGACTGGCGCTCGGTGTCGATCATCCGCGCTATCAGCACACGCAGAATCCCGTCGCCG
>JBFKCZ010000543.1:0-2167 GCA_041620035.1 Pseudomonadales bacterium | reverse complement strand
GACGATCGGCAAGGACGGTTCGACCCAGAGCACGAGGTAGATTGCCGCCCGAGTCATGTTCATGATCAGGAACAGCTTGCCGGGGTAGCGCATCGGCATGAACCGCAGCATCACGAAGTTCATCAGCGCCGCACCGCCGAAGAACACCACGAGAATCCAGCCGAGCATTGCCGCGTCACCGCCGTACACCTTCGTGACGATGAACGGCACGACCAGGGAATAGGCACCGGCGTTGAACAGCATCGACACGAAATTGAGGAGCAGCACACTGCGCAGCAGGGGGTGGTGCCCGATCGCGTCCAGGCCTTCGTAAACGCTCTTCCAGGTGCCCTGCCGCACGACGGGCGCCCGCAGTTCGGGCGACAGCCGAGCAACGGACCATGCCCCCACGAGCAGTGCGGCGGACTGCGCGACCAGTACGCTGGCAAGGCCGATGCGCTCGATCTGTCCCGCGACGGTGAAGCCGATCACCTGCACGACGAATCCGGCGGCCGTGGAGGCAGCGACCGCTTCCTGCACGCGGCTGCCCGATGCGCGATTGAGTATTGCCGCGTCCGCCGGGCTTGCGTAGGAACTCAGCACACTCATGAGGAGCGCCCACGCGGTGACCGTCCAGTAGTTCATGAGGTCGGCCCCGGCAACGGCGATCAGCAGAATGGGTACGCCGGCCGTGATGGCGTACACGCGCATCAACAGGCCGCGCGGATCGATGCGATCGGCGGTGGCACCGCCCCACAACATCAGCACCAGTCCCGGCACCCCGACGATGGCCTGCGAGAGTCCGACATCCTCCGCCGATGTGTCGAGCACGCCGATCAGGAGCCACGCGATGAGCAGTTGCTGCATGCTGAACGTGAAGCGCGCGAACGACGTGGCGCCCAGATAGGCGCGAAAGGCGGATTCGCGCCAGATGCTGGTAGCGTGCGGCGGGCCTGCGTTCATGGCACGAGGATCTTCGGATCGTGCACGGAGGTTGGGCGGTCGCGACGCCGGGCGCAAGTGTGGCAGAGTGAAAAGATACGAAGTGTGGAAGAGCGTCGAAGTGCCGACGTGGGGCCGAATGGTGTTGAAGTTTCGAATCTGGCTGCTGGCAACGTCGATTGCTCTCCCTGTGTTCGCCTGGGACCACTACGGTGGCAGCGAGCGCGGCACGCAATACTCGGCTATCGATCAGATCCGTCGCGACAACGTCGGGCGACTGACTGAGGCGTGGCGCTTTCGTACCGGTGAGATGTCCCAGGGCATGCCACGCCGGCTGGCGTTTCAGGCCAATCCCATCATCGTCGACGGTCGCCTCTACGTGGTCACCGCGAGTGCCATCGTGTTTGCGTTGAATCCGGCAACGGGCGAAGCGCTGTCGCGGTTCGATGCGCAGATCGACCGCTCGCAGCGTGCCTCGGAGATTGCGAACCGGGGCGTCACGTCGTGGATCGACGGCACCGTTCCGGCCGGCGCCGAATGCCGCCATCGTATCTTCCTGGGCACGATCGACGCGCGTCTGATTGCCGTCGATGGTGTCACCGGCCGACCGTGCCGTGACTTCGGCACCGATGGAACGGTGTGGCTCAATCGCGACGTCCGTCTGCGCGACGAGCACGGGTCCATCAACTATCTGGTCACGTCGCCGCCTGTGGTGGTCGGTGACACGGTCGTGGTGGGGTCCGCGATCGGCGACAACCGCGCGACGGATCTGGAACTCGGCATCGTGCGCGGTATCGACGCGCGCCGAGGTGCTGAGCGCTGGCGGTGGGATCCCCTTCCGCGCGATCCCAGCGATCCTGCGCACACGACCTGGCACGCGGAAGAATTGGAGGGCACCGGTGCAGCCAATGCGTGGGCGCCCCTGGCAGCCGACAGCGAACTGGGGCTCGTCTACGTGCCAACGGGGTCGGCGAGTCCCGATTTCTACGGCGGCGAGCGCGAAGGCGACAACCTCTATGCGAATTCGCTGGTGGCGCTGGAGGCTGCGACCGGTGCAGTGCGCTGGTACCGCCAGCTCGTTCATCACGATGTCTGGGACTACGACCTGCCATCGCAGCCAACGCTCGTCGAACTCGTGCGCGACGGCAAGGAGATACCTGCCGTCATCCAGAGCACGAAGATGGGCATGCTGTTCACCTTCGATCGGCGCACCGGGGATCCGATCTTCGAAATCGAGGAGCGCCCG
>JBFKCZ010000542.1:0-2217 GCA_041620035.1 Pseudomonadales bacterium | reverse complement strand
GCGCTTCCACCGTCGCAACTGGAGCGTCGCGCCGTCGGTACCTTCGCCGAGGCTGACGTCCACGCCTTCGAACTCGATCGGACCGTCGAAGCCATGGGCGGCGGCGAACTCACCGGACCCAGCCTGCGAGCCGGGCGCCGATTCGGTGAACCCGAGCAGCCGGTAGAACTCCCGGGACCGCTCCAGATCGGAGACGTTCATGTTGGTGTTCACGAGACGAACGAAAGCGGGGCTCCCGGTCGACCCCTCACCATCTGCTGTCTCGACCAACTTCAGGAAAGCGCCGTCCGGTTCCTTCAGGAACACGAACCGCTCACCGTTCGGCGCCGTAGTCGGCGGTGAAACGAATTCCACGCCCTTCGCGCTGAGGTGAGCAAAGTCGCCATCGAGGTCGGTCGTCGAGTAGGTGGCGTAGCACATGCCGATGTGGTTCAACCTGGCGTACGGCGGCTCGTCGCGGAACGAATCCCCCCGGAATTGCACCGTATCGACGAACGGCGGCACCGGCGGATCTTTCAGGCTCGTCAGCGCAACGTAGATCAGGTAGTCGTCGGCAAACCCGAGCGACCGCGCAAACGTAGTGCTCGTCTCCGGCCCTGCCGGGTAGATTTCGCCTTTGAAGCCCAACAGATCGTAGAAGGCGCGCTGGCGCGCCATGTCGCTCGTGTTGAGCCCGAAGTAACCCTGGCGCAGGAGCCCCAGATCGGCGCGGGTAACCTGGGTCACGCGAACCCCGAGTTGCCCACCGGGGCCGCCGGGAACGTTCACCTCGATCGCGTTCTCCTTCTGCAGGTTCAACCGTACGACGAACTCACCGTTTCCGCGCAGGTCCCGCGGTTCTACCACATCGTTACCGTTGACCTTGACCTGTACGTGATCGATGCCATCCGTTTGAAGGATCAGCTTCGCCGGACCGTCGATGGCTTTGAAAGCAGCGGAGTGGGCGGCCGACTCACCTTTCTTCAGGTTGAACGTCACAGGCCCGAAGCGAGTCAGGTTGGCTTCGTTCATTTCTCTTCTCCCCGTCGGTGGACGATGCGCACGACCTCTGTGGCCGCGAGACGATCGTGCAGGCAACGCCTCCGCTTGCCGAACACGAGCGCATGATCGATGAGCGGTATCAGCGTCAACGGCGGCACAACCAACAAGAACAGGAACGCGAAGAACGGCGCGCGAATCAGGATGAGGCGCCACCACGCAGCGGGTGAACCTGCCGTCGTGACCATCGCGATACCCATTGCACGCTTACCGAGGGTTTGCTGACTGCGCCACAGCGTATAGCCGTTCAGCAACAGGTAGCTGCCGATCGCAAGCAGCAGCACATGAACTATCCACCATGAGTCGGCATAGTCTTCGGCGTCTTCAACGACGCCGGTCACCATCACCAGTACGAGCGTCAGCGATGGCACGAGTACCGCATCGATCGCCGTCGCCGCCAGGCGCCGGCCGCGCGACGCAAGCGGTAGCGCATGCAAGGCCGCCGCGTCACTCATTCGAACTCCGCAACCGGAAGACGAGCAGCGCGTTGCCGCCGCGCTGCCGCCCGACATAGCCGTAACCGGCGACAACGACGAGCAGATCGTCGGCAAGGAATGCACCGTGCGCATCGAACGCGCCACCGCGCGTCGCGACACCGTTGACGGCGTCGTACTCGCGCCACGCATCGTGCGACCACACACGCTTGCCGGTTGTTGCGTCGAGCACTTCGAGCATGCCGTCCATGCTGCCCACGACGACCACGTCGTTCGCCGCGGTCACCGCGGCGGATAGTCCGAACACACACTCGGTTTCCTCGCATCGCGAGGGCCGCGTGTACACCCAGCGCTGTTCGCCGGTGTCGATGTCGAGGGCATACAGGCCGGGCGCGGGTTCACCCGGTGCGGGGAATCCCTTGATCTCCTTGTCGCTGATCGGCACGAAGAGCAGGCCCAGCGATTCGTTCACCGCGAGCCCCCAGTGCACACCGCCGATGATTCCACCGCGACCCAAACGTTTGCTCCACACCACTTCGCCCGTATCCGGATTCATGGCGTGCACTTCCGCCGATTTCTGGCCGGCGATGAGCAGCTGACGACCGCTCGGTGCGTTCACGAGCAGCGTGGGTGCACCGAAGTCGACGTCGGGGCCCGTCGGCTTCGGACAGTTCGGATGATTGAGTTCGATGTCGTTGCACGCCGCCGTGTAAGCGTCGTTCTCGGTGAACTGCCGTCGCCACTG
>JBFKCZ010000541.1:0-2225 GCA_041620035.1 Pseudomonadales bacterium | reverse complement strand
TCGATGAAGATATTGACGACGTCGACGCCGAGCTTGCGCTGTTCGCGCACCGCTTTGCGCAGCGCCCCGGGACCGTCTGCAATCTGACTCAAGCCGCCGTTGCCATCGACGTTACTCGCGGTCGCGCCGAGATCGCGCCCGGCAGCCAGGAGGCGCGGCCCCTTGATGCGGCCTTCGTTGATTGCGTTACGCAACGCGACATCGATCTTGTAGGTGGAGCCGAAACTGATCGCCGAGGTGAACCCCGACGCCAGCATCAACGCGGCGTTGCCTACCGCAGTGATGGTCGCCTCTTCGACGGGCGTTGCCCCGATCGCGAACGGACTGGCATCGGCGAAGGAAAGATGCGCGTGGGTTTCGGTCATGCCGGGCATGACGAACTTGCCGGCAACATCCAGGCGTTCAGCGTCGGCGGGTGCCTCCGGCATGTCCTTGGCCGCGCCGGCGAACCGAATGGTGTTGCCCGATACCCACACGGCGCCGGATTCGATCACCGATTCGTCTACCGCGGTGAAGACGCGTGCATTAGCGAGGATCAGATCTCGGCTACTCATGTGCAGATCTCAGTCTATGAAGAAGGCATCCTTCTTCTCGCCATTGGGGCCGTACACTGGTTCGCCGCGCTCGACGAGATACGCCTGATTGATGCTCTCCTTGATGTTGGCGCCCGAGAGCAACTCGACCATCTTCGCGTAGTTGGGGTGGCGGAAGTGCGCGGCCAGGCTGTCGCTGTCTTCCCAGAGTTCATAGACCTGAATGCGCGTCGGCACCGACGGATCGGGCGCGAAGCAATAGTCACGGCAACCCGCCTCTTCCTGGCGCGTGGCCATCTGTACATCGGCCGTCAACGCCACGGCGCGATCCCGATCCTGTTGATTCTCGAAGCCCAGCGCAGCCACGACGATGATCATGTCTCCTCCCCGTCAGTCATTGCCTTCACGCCACCGCTCGCGTCCACCGCCGATGCGACGGCCCTTCGACACCGCGCTTCTCACCGGCGTGCTCCGGATACACCGACGCCGTGTAGAGATCGCCATGCGCATCCATGGCGAGTTGATGAATATAGATGGCGATGTCGTCGACGCGCTCGAGCACTTCGCCGGTTTCCTCATCGAGAATGGCGAGATTGCGCATCTTGTCGCTCGCGTAGATACGGTTGCCGTAGGTCGCGAGGCTGAGCGGCGTGATGTGCGTCCACTCGTCGATGTAATTGCCGTCGGCATCGAGGCGCTGAATGCGATGGCGGCAGCCGGGAATCGGCTGGGTGCGATGGACTGCGATCTGACCGGGTACGGTCATGTAGTCGTGAAAGTTGCCGCCGCACAGGTCGGCCACCAGCAGTCTGCCCTTGGAATCCTGCGCCAGCGCATGGGGCGTATTGAACTGCGCAGGGCCCCTGCCCCAGCCGCCCACGCTCTTGATGAACTCACCCTCGGGTGAAAACCACACGAGGCGCGAATTCCAGTAGCCGTCGGCGACCACGATGTTGCCGTCCGCCTGCACCACCACCGCCGTGGGGCCGTTGAAGTGGTGCTCGTCGGCCCCCCACTTGCCGAACGTGCCCAGGGTCAGCAGCAGTTCGCCGTCGGGACGGTACTTGCGCACCGTATGACCGTCGCGATCGGTGGTCCAGAACATGCCGTCTTTCTCGATGTACAGCGTGTGCGCACCGAGCGCGAAGCCGCGTTCGTCGGATGGCCCCCACTTGCCGAGAAAGTTACCGTCACGATCGAACATGGAGATGCTGCTCTTGCCCATCTTGTCCTTCATCGCGAGGGGATGGGCCGCCCAGTGTTCGATGTCACGGGTGAACAGATAGATGGTTCCGGCGGCGTCTACCGCCACACCGGAACCCATCTCGAACTGCATGCCCGGCGGATACACCGGCCAGTGATCGACCAGCCGGTATCCGCCGCGCGGATCGTCGCTCGTCGTGTTGTTGCTCGCTTCGTGGGAACCGCACACGCGACGATGCGCCTTACCTAGAGCAGATCGCCACCGCAGGCGCCCGCGGTCGTCCCCGTCGCCTTGAACGCCTTGATGACGTTGCGACCGGTCGTCCAACGATGCACTTCATCCGGACCGTCGACGAGCCGCTGTGACCGGATGTGCGTGTACCAGGCCGCGAGCGGCGTGTCGCGCGAGTAACCGAGCGCTCCGTGCAACTGAATCGCGGTATCCACGACCTTATGAACCATGTTCGCGAGGAACACTTTGGCGATGCC
>JBFKCZ010000540.1:0-2225 GCA_041620035.1 Pseudomonadales bacterium | reverse complement strand
GGTGCCACCTGGATGCGCTTCGCGGTGTGGATCGTCGCGGGCCTCCTCATCTACTTCCTCTACTCGCAGCGTGCGAGCCGGCTTGCTGCGGCGGCCTGAAATCATCGTGAACGCCGACGACATCACCGACCACCTGCAGCACATTCCGCACGCCGCAGCGCTGGGCTTGCGGCTCCATGCAGCAGCTGAGCGACGCTGCACGATCCGCGTGCCGTATGCCGACCATCTGGTAGGCGATCCCGACACGGGGGTCATTCACGGCGGCGTGATCACCGCCGTACTCGACAATGCATCGGGCATGTCCGTTCGCATGGGCTCTGCCCCGGACACATTCGGTTCGATGGCGACCCTGGACTTGCGCATCGACTACATGCGCCCCGCGGAGCCCGGCAAGGACCTGTTCGCCGAAGCGGAGTGCTACCGCATCACCACCAACATCGCATTCGTGCGCGCCACGGCATACCACGACACGAAAGCCGACCCGATCGCGACTTCCGTGGCAACCTTCATGCTCGGCACATCGAACGCGCCGCGGCCATGAAGATCCTCGCAGACATGCGCGAAGCAGGTCGCGCGCAGGACATGCAGGCATTGCTCGACAGCATCCCTTACGCGCGCTTTCTGGGCATCATGGCGGAACGCAAGGGCAACGAGGTCACCACAATCCTGCCCTTCAAGGATCATCTGATCGGCAACGTGATGCTGCCCGCGATCCATGGCGGCGTGATCGGCGCATTTCTCGAGATCACGGCGACGGTGCAGCTCCTGTTCGACAATCAGTGTGAACGTCTGCCGAAGACCATCGACATCTCCATCGACTACTTGCGATCGGGTCGCGCGGTCGACACGTACGGCCGCGCGATCGTGACCCGGCATGGCCGCCGCGTGGCGAACGTGCGCTCGGAAATCTGGCAGGAGGAACGCGCCCGGCCCATTGCAGCCGCGCACGGTCACTATCTGCTCGCCCCCATCTGAAGGAGTGCTTCAATGGCAAAGCTCACGCTCAGACACGAGCAAGACCGCCCCGCGCTGATCGACGAAGCCGGTGGCCGCACATTCGGCGAACTGAACACACGCGCCAACCGCCTGATTCATGCGCTGCGCGGCATCGGGCTCACCGCTGGTGACGTCATCGCCATCTACGCAGGCAACTCGGCCGAGTACTACGAGATCATGGTCGCCGCCGGACATGCCGGGATTCTCTACGTGCCCGTCAACTGGCACTTCACGCCCGAAGAACTCGCCTATGTCATCGACAACTCGGAAGCCAAAGTGCTCTTTGCCGACGTGCAGTTCGCGGACAACGCCCGCGCTGCGGTCGCGCGCAACGAAACGCCGACGCTACGGCGCTCGATCGCGATGCGTGGAGGAATCGACGGCTTCGACGACTACGAGAACTTCATCGCGACCGGCTCCGATCACGAGCCGGACAACCAGACGATGGGTGGGCCGATGTTCTACACATCCGGCACCACGGGGCGCCCGAAGGGCGTACGCGCCGCGACCCAGACCACGAGCCAGGGCCTGGAAGCCATGGAAATGATGAGCGCCGGATTATCCGGTCTGCTCTCGATACCGAGCGACGGCACGACACTCCTGTGCGGGCCGGTTTATCACTCCGCGCAATGGGCGTTCAGCTTTCTGCCACTGATGGCAGGCTCGACGGTCGTCAGCCGCCACCGCTTCGATGCGGCCGAAACACTCTCTCTCATCGATCGGCACTCGGTCACGAACGTGCATCTGGTGCCGACTCAGTTTCATCGGCTGTTGCGGCTCGACGAGTCGACCCGGAACGGGTTTTCCGGCGCCAGTCTGAAGGTCGTCTGGCACGGCGCGGCACCGTGTCCACCACAGGTGAAGCGGAACGTGATCGACTGGTGGGGACCGGTCATCAACGAGTACTACGGTTCCACCGAAGGCAGCATCGTCACCACGATCACCGCGCAGGAGTGGCTCGAACGTCCCGGCAGCGTCGGCAAACCGACTCCGCTGGTCGAATTACGCATCGTCAACGATGACGGTTCGCTCGCGCAGCCCGGTGAGTCGGGACAGATCTACGTCAAGAATCGCATGGGCAACGACTTCGTCTATCACAAGGAGCCGGCCAAGACCGCGGCGGCGCATCTGGAACCCGGGGTGTTCACCTTCGGTGACATCGGCTACCTCGACGAGGACGGCTACCTGTTCATGAGCGACCGCAAGATCGACATGATCATCTCGGGCGG
>JBFKCZ010000539.1:0-2232 GCA_041620035.1 Pseudomonadales bacterium | reverse complement strand
TTGCGGATGAACTTCGCAGCTTCGACGTTGGCCGCGATCATGCATTCCTCGATCAGCCGATGCGCATCGTTGCGCTCGACCGGCTCGATGCGTTCGAGCAGACCGTTGTCGAGGATGAGCTTCTGTTCGCGTGCTTCGAAGTCGAGTCCGCCGCGCTCATCGCGCTCTTCTCTGAGGGTCGAATAGAGCTGATGCAACTGCCGCAGCGACTTTGCGATGGTGCCGCCGATGTCACCGGACTCGCCTTCGAGATGCCGCGCGACTTCGGTGTAGGTGAGTCGACGCTTCGAGTGCATGACGGCTTCGTAGAATTCGTAACCGGATACCCTGCCACCGGCTGAGAGGTGCATGTCGCACACCATGCACAAGCGCGGCCCGTCGGGCCGCAACGAACACAGATCGTTCGACAGCTCTTCCGGCAGCATGGGCACCACCCGGTCGGGCAGGTAGACCGAGTTGCCGCGCTCGGCGGCCTCGCGATCGAGGGCGCCGCCCGGTTCGACATAGTGCGAAACGTCGGCAATGGCCACCACGAGACGCCAGCCGCCCCGCGGCCGCGACTCGCAGTACACCGCGTCGTCGAAATCGCGGGCATCCTCTCCGTCGATGGTCACGAGCGGCATGTCACGGATGTCCTTGCGCGACGATCCCTGCCAGTTCAGTTCCGCAGGCAACTCCGACACCGCTTCTGCGACAGCCGGGGGCCATACTGTGGGGACGCGATTCGCCCGCAGCAGCGTGGTGGATGCCGCATTCAGGTCGTCTCGCTCGGCGACGATCTCGACGATCCGGGCGATGAGTCCATAGCTCTCCTCGCCAACCACCTCCACACCGACGGTATCGCCGTCGGATGCGTCCAGGCCGGGCTTCGGTGCGAGGTACACCCGGCCACGAAAACCACGGCCCTCCGCAACCACGTAACTGCCTCTGCGCTCCTTCACCAGCCGACCAATGATGAGTTCGGAGGAGTGTTCCACGATGCGGCCGGCGACGGCCTGGCCACCGACCATCCGCGCTTCGACGCGATCCCCGGCACGCACCCGAAGATCGCGGGTGATGCGGACCGGCGCGCGCTGATCGCCGGCGACCAGCACCAGACCATGCTCGGCGTCCGTCGCGATCAGGCCAACGACGGCGTCACCCGTGCCCGCGAGGTGATACGCGCCTTCGCGATCGAGGTACAGGTCCCCGGCGTGGCAGAGGCCGCGCAGGACGCGGCGCAGCGCATCGGCCTGCTCGCCGCGTTGCGCCCCCGCCAGGTCGCGCACATCGGGCCAACGCAAGGGTCTTGCCGCACGTCGGAACAGGTCCAGCACGTCACTCGGTGCCGACGCGCTCGATGTCGATCTCCCTTCGTCTCGCGATCGTTTTCCAACGGATTTGTTGCGCCGCTGCTTCATGTGCCTCGTCGGCCGGCTCTGATTGACAATGGATGGACCCCTGGTTAGATTTCGCGCCCCACCGACCGATGCCGAGGTGGTGAAATTGGTAGACGCGCTGGCTTCAGGTGCCAGTGGGGGAAACCCCGTGGAGGTTCAAGTCCTCTCCTCGGCACCAATCCTGGAACTTCTTCAGTCGATCCTACTGCCTGATCACGCGCGCGTCTTGGATCTTTCCGCTGTGCGGTTGCGCCGCTCGATTCAAAAGCGCACATACCCTTCGCTCTGAAGACGTTCGATCTCTTCGGGAGCGAACCGAACCGTCTCGACAAAGGGCGTAAGATCCTCGCGCACGACGCCGTTGTTGCGCATCCAGGTCTCGCACATGCGGATGTCGGCGAGTCCCAGCGCATCGAGTCGTGCAGCAAGGTCCACGACTTCCTTGAACTGCCGGTAGTTGCGCCGCAGAAACACCGGGGCTTCGGGACCATGGATGACGATCACCACCGGGTCGAATGCGGGCAGGCCTTCGGATGCCAGGGAATCGATACGGACGAGCAGATCGGCGAGTACTTCCTTGTTCGCGGGTGAGACCTCGACAAAACGGCCGGCCGTCGATCCGTCGGCGGACGCATGACCATTGATCATCAGAATCAGCGTCATGGCGAGCAGCAGTTTCATTCCCACCTCAACCCGCCGGGTACACATAGTTTGATTGGATGCCCAGTGGCAGGCCGATCAGCCAGTAGAGCAGGAGAAAGACGGTCCAGACCGAAATGAACACGACCGAGTACGGCAGCATCATCGCGACCACCGTACCGATGCCCGTGGTCTTCACATAGCGCTGGCAGAA
>JBFKCZ010000538.1:0-2270 GCA_041620035.1 Pseudomonadales bacterium | reverse complement strand
TTTGCCGCAAATCGAAAGCGGCCGCGCGCCCCGGCCTCGAGGATGTCGTCAGCGTCTCTCTGGCCGTGGGGCCCGCCAGCGGCCGATCGACACCTGGATTATTATTTAAATCAATGAGTTAAACAATCTATCTCAATTCGTCCTAAGCTGATTGACGCCCCGTGAGGACGGTGCGCCGCGCGGTCGACGACCGTGACTCAGCTCTGCACGTTGCGCGGCACGTCACGGAACGGACCCGTGTCGAAACGCGGTTCCTTGGGCATCTGCAGAACGCGCTCCGCAATGATGTTGCGCTGTATTTCATCGGTGCCGCCCGCGATGGACACGGCCGGCACCGACAAGAGAATCTCCGCGATCACACCTTGCTCGGGGCCATCGTCCCCAGCCAGCAGCGCTTCCGCTCCCGCGATCAGCGTGTGCACGCGCGCAGCCGCCCGTGCCACATGACTCGCCGCAAGTTTGCCCAAGGATCCTTCGGGGCCCTGCGCACGCCCCAGGCGCTGTGCGGCACGCGCACGCCGTGCCGTCCACTCGGCGGCGCTCGAAAGAATCAGCAGCTTTGCGAGTTCCTGGCGGACGTGGGCATCTGCGATGCGGCCCGTTGCTACCGCACGCGGTGCGGCCAGATCGACACGACCCGCACGCTGTGGATACCACTTGTAGGGCTCCATTACCGTTGCGAGTTCTGCCCGCTCCTCGTCGTAGATTCGACCCTTGCGCTCCACTTTCCGGGCGATGTCGGCGTAGCCCGATCGCACACCGTCTGCGCTGCGGCGCTCGTGCGCGAGGGTCGTCATCGCGACCGCCCACCCCTTGCCCACGTCGCCGATCCGATGCTCGGCTCTGACTTTCGCGTCGGCGAAGAAAACCTGGTTGAAGGAGGCGTGGCCATTCATCTGCTTGAGCGGCCGAACGGCAACCCCCGCCTGATGCATGTCGATCACGAAGTAGGTCAACCCTTCGTGCTTGGGCGCGTCCCAATCCGTGCGTGCCAGCAGCAGGCCCCAATCGGCGTGATGGGCACTCGTGGTCCACACCTTCTCGCCATTGACGATCCAGTGCGTACCGTCGAAGTCCGCACGCGTCGTGGCACCGGCGAGATCGGAGCCGCTGCCCGGTTCGCTGAACAGCTGGCACCAGGTGTCTTCACCGGTGAGGATGCGGCGCAGGAACTGTTCCTTTTGCGCGCGATCGCCATGCTCGAGCAGCGTTGCCGCCGCAAGCAGGCGGATGCCGGCACGGGCAACGCCCACCGCGCCGATCCGCGCGAATTCCTGTTCGACGACCCGCACGAGCTGCGCCGAAAATCCGCGCCCGTACCATTCCGCCGGCCAGTCCGGCATGCCCCAGCGGCTGTCGACGAGTGCGTTGCGCCACTCCACCAGCCGTGCATTCGGATCCCAGTTCGCCTCGAGCCAGGCGCGAACTTCCGCGCGAACCGATTCTTCGTTCATGACTGTTGCTCCGCTCGCTGGCGTTGTTTCTCCGGCAGATGCCGAATCATCCGTTCGCGGTGCCAGGCCGCATCGCCGAACAGAACCTCCGAACTCTTTGCCCGCTTGAACCAGAGATGCGTGTCCTGCTCGAAGGTGAAGCCAATGCCACCGTGCAGCTGGATCGCATCGATGGCGGTCTGCAGATAAGCCTCGGCAGCGCATGCCTTGGCGAGGCTCGACAGGTACGCCGTGTCAGCTGATCCGTCGTCGATCGCCTCCGCTGCGTAGTAGGCAGCCGACTTTGCGAGTTCGACGTTCACCAGCATGTCCGCACACCGGTGTTTGATCGCCTGAAACGAGCCGATCGCGCGACCGAACTGCACGCGCGTCTTCGTGAAAGCAATTGTGTCTTCGAGCAGCCGGGCGGCGCCGCCAACCATCTCGTTTGCGAGCAGTACATTGGCGAAATCGAGCACGCCTTCGAGCGCCGCAGCCACCGTGCCGGGGGTGCCGAGCGCCTCGGCGGGTACGTCGCGCAACTCGAGTGCCGCGAGCTTGCGCGTGGGATCGATGACTGTCAGTGCGCGGCGGGTCAAGCCCTTCGCATCCTTGCGAACCAGAAACAGCGACAACCCATCGAGGCCCCGAGTCTCCGGCAGTCTCGCAACGACCAGGATCATGTCGGCCACGCAGCCGTCGATGACATAGCACTTTTCACCGGTGAGTACGAAGCCTTCATCGACGGGCCGCGCGACGAGTTCGATGGCCGCGAGATCGAATCCGCCCACGCGTTCAGCGAGTGCGAGGGTCGCAACGGACTCGCCGGAGGCGATC
>JBFKCZ010000537.1:0-2274 GCA_041620035.1 Pseudomonadales bacterium | reverse complement strand
GGGTATCTCCGTCAGCCGGAACGTTGCATCGTCGATGTGCGGAAAATCCCACCGGCACGGCACCTCGCGCAACGAACCGTCGAGGTTGAACGACATGCCGTGAAACGGGCAGCGCAGGAACTGTTTACCCGAACCCGTCGATGCGGACTCGCACAGCTGCATGCCGCGGTGCGGACAGGAGTTCACGAACGCGCGAATCGAGTTCGATGCGTCGCGAACGACGATGACCGAATACGGGCCAACGTCGTACACATAGTAGTCGCCGGCTTTGGGAATGTGCTCTTCGCGGCACGCCCACTGCCACGTGCGGCGCCACATGCGCTCGATCTCGCGATCGAAGAACGCACGCGAGGTGTAGCGTGCATAGGGAATGTCGGCGTCACCGAGAAAGGCGTAGGACGTATCCGTCAGCGGCGCCGGTGCGCCGTCGGCATCCTTGAGAATGATGTCGCGCGTGCTCGGCCCGGGGCAGCGGGCGTCGCCGGGCGCAAGCGTCGCATCCGCCGCCGCGGTCAGGTCGTAGTTCATGCGCAATATCCTCCCGGCCTCGTCCAGTGTTCGATTGACTCATCCCCTGCGCCGATACTAACGTCACTCGGTAGTCATCGACATCGGGGAGGATTCATGGCCGCCTATTTCATCGCTCAGTACGTCGTCAAGGATCCCGCTGGCTATCGGGCCTATCAACAAGGCGCCGGGCCGACGCTTGCACAGTACGGCGGCGAACTCGTGTCCTTCGATGTCGCTGCGGAAACCATCGAGGGTAAGCCCCCGGGCCCTCAGACGGTCATCATCAAATTCGAATCCACCAAGGCGGCGAAGGCGTGGTATGAGTCGCCCGAGTACCAGAAGGTGGTGGGCAAGCGGCTCGCCTCCACAAGCGGCTTTGCGGTGATCTCGCAATCGATGAACGCGGGCTGACGCCCATGGCAGACCCGCAATTGCAGGCACTGCTCGACAAACACGCGTGTGCCGAGGTGATGATGACCTACTGCCGCGCGATCGATCATCTCGATGAGACGCTCTTGCGCAGTGTGTTCCATCCCGACTCCTGGCACCGGCACGGATTCGAAGGCCCGAGCAGCGATCCATCACGCGCCTCGGCACCGGACAAGCCCGGTGACTTCGTCGCCTACGCCCTCGGTGTGCTGAGAACGTTCACGCGCACGCACCATCAGCTCGGCAACCTCTTTGTCGAACTCGAGGACGATGGCAAGACGGCATTCACCGAGGCGTACTTCACCGCGTTTCACCGCATGCGTCCGATCGGCGATCCGAAGGCCGCAGCCAACGCCTACGACACCGAAATGGACTTCTGGGTCGGCGGCCGCTACATGGACCGCATGGAGAAGCGCAACGGCGTGTGGAAGATCGCCTATCGGGTGGGCACCACGGATTGGACGCGCCTCGAGCCGCCATCGTCGCAGGGGACGGTGAATGTGCCTGCGCAGTTGCGCAGCCAGCAGAGTCGCGAAGACCTCGTTTACCGGCGCAGGGAGCTGTTCAAACGGCCGTAGCCGGTGGGAGCAGGCTTGCCCTGTCGCAAAAGTCATCGAAGACCCTGTGGGAGCGCCCTTGGGCGCGAACGAACGTGAGGACATCATTGGTTCGCGGGCAAGCCCGCTCCCACAAACTCCTTAGGCGGTGCTTCAGCGTCTGGCCTTAGCCCACGCCTTCGCCTGCGGCGACGCCACCCATTCGAGTGCGTTCTCCAGGAGCCTGCGAAAGCCCGGGTTGGCAAAGGCTGCGGGTCCGTCACCCAGGTCCGACGCTACCACCGGGCTTGCGCCTGCCGCGTTCGCCCACACGACCAGATCGCTGCCGGGCGGGTGTCGCCAGGCCGCGCGTTCGTCGGCCGGTGCCAAGGGCGGCGCCGTGAAGTGCTCCATCGTGAAGGGGTAGTCGGCGCGCAGCAGTGGCACGACGCGGCGTTCGAAACCCGCAGTCTTCAAATACAGTTCGTCGGTGATCTCGAATCCCGCTTCCAGTCCGGCGAGCACGGGGTGTCGGGCGACGGCGTTCAGCTTCACGGTCGCGTTCGGCAGCGGGCCGTGGCCGCCGCGATAGCCCGATCCCGGCACCTCGACCCCGTCGAGTTGGCCCTGTTTGAGCATGAACGACGTACCGGAGATGCTGCGCCACAGCGGCCAGTCGGGCCATGACACGGTCGCGTGATTCAGCATCACGATGCCTGTGCCCCGTGTGAGCAGCGATTCGATCGCGCTGCGATAGGCCGGTGGTGGCACCCCCGTGTCATTCGCACCGTCGTGGGTG
>JBFKCZ010000536.1:0-2282 GCA_041620035.1 Pseudomonadales bacterium | reverse complement strand
CGCGAGTGCAGTCTGACCTACCGCAAGCTGCCGAACGTCGCCGTGACATTCATTTACGAGCCGAGCTCGGCGCCTTTCCCGATGATCACGTTGCGCAACGGCCCCGAGTACCGGGGCAACCGGCACTTCGAAGTCTCGCTGAAGCGCCTGATGCGGAGCCGCCGCCCGAAGTGGAAGCCACCGCCGCGGCTGGACGACCCGGAGCGGCGCGTTAGGGAGGCGATCCACGAGAGCGTACGGGCACTCACGGTGGACCTGCCGGAGATTCTCGAAGCGGCCGAGGAGCTGGGGCCGCGGATGCGAAAGATGATGGGCTGGAAGCGATGAGCCGCTGAGCCCGGTGCGGCGTACGGGTGCGATCAAGCTGTTGGCGGGGGGCGCGCTGTTTGCGGCGTTCTTCCTGGCGGTGATGGAGCGCGGTGATTTTCTCGGCATCGGCGGCGGTGTCTTCGCGATGATCGGCATCGGTGCACCGGGCGCGCTGGCGCTCGTCGGCGCGATCGAACTGGCGTTCGACGTGCCGTTCCTGATGCTGTCGAAGAAATGGGACGCGCTGAGCGGTCTCCAGCGCGGGCTCTTGGGTACGGCCATCGTCATCGCGGCGGCGGTGCTGATCTTCGGCCCCCTGCTGCTCGTCGGCTGGCTCACGCATCCGGAAACATGAGCGCGACAGGGGAAGGGTTGCCAAGTCATCGAAGGCGCCGTAGGAGCGACCCTTGGTCGCGATAAGCAACTGGTTTCCTGGAAAGCAATCGCGAGCGCGGGAATCGCGAGCGTTGGGAATCGCGAGCGTTGGGAATCGCGAGCTACGCTCGCTCAAGGCTCGCTCAAGGCTCGCTCAAGGCTCGCTCAAGGCTCGCTGCTACACCTCCGGCCCGGACTCAGCGACACCCCAAGCCAGCACTCACAATTGCTCGTTTGCTTACTGCATCAACCCGCCGCTGACTCGGTGAGGGGATCCCCCTCGCGCCACGGTGAGATCTGGTGCGCGTACACGGTTGGACCTTTGCGGAAGTGCGCGGCTTCTTCGAGGGTTTCCACGAATGGCATGTTGGCGGGATACAGCTTCTTCCCGCGTGGCCTTGGACCGGACTTAGAGACGTGACCCCACAGCGGATGCCCCACCACTTCTTCGGCAATCGCCGCGGCTTCGATGAGCTTGTCGAGGTCGTACCCCGTTTCGATCCCCATCTCGTGACAGAGATCGACGAAATCTTCGGTCGGCACGTGTCCCGCCGCACGGCCGTTGCCGCAGTACGGGCAGCCACCCATGCCGCCGATCGACGTATCGAACTCGCGTACGCCGAACTGCAGTGCTTCGTAGTAGCTCGCGATGGTCGCCCCGCGTGCGTTGTGCAGATGACAGTGGAAGTCGGTGATCTCCGGCCAGCGATCGCGGATTGCCTGCAACGTTTCGCGCACGAGGTGCGGGAGGTTCCAGCCCATGGCTTCGACGAAGGCGAGCCGCTTCACCGTGAAGCCGGCGTTGTGCCAGGCGTCGATCATCAGCGTCAGCAGGTTCAAACGCTGTTCGAGTGAGAATGGGCCTTCGAAGTTGGAACCGAACGGATTGCCGAGGGCGACGGATCCATGTTCGACACCCGCTTCGCGTGCCGCCGTGATCGTTGCCGTCATGCCTGCTATCTGTTGCGCCTGGCTGCGGTTGTAGTTGCGCCGTGCAAAGGTGTCGCAGAGTTCCACGTGGGTGCCGAAGCGTTTCTGCCGCACGTCGATCTTCGGGTAGTACTTGTCGGCGCGATCGAATCCCTTCTTGTTGAACACCGCGGCGGTGTAGCGGATGCTGGGCTTCGGGACGAAGCGCTCCGCGATCTCGTCGATGCACGCCATCTGCGGCGTCCATTTCGGATGCGCGAACGACCCGATCGAGATGACTTTCGCGCCGGTCTCTCCGAGGGCGTCCAGCAGGCGCAACTTTTCGGAAACCGGAATGGCTGCGCTTTCGATCTGCAACCCTTCGCGCATCGTGTCGTCGGTGATGACGACTGAGGTGGGTAACGTGCTCATGGCGTGGGCTCCGGCGGCAACGGTATCGCCGAGTTGTATCAGAGACGCGGCGGTTGAGTCGAACGAAACCGCCGAATCCGCTTGATTGGCGCGCTCTCTAATGCCTGGCGCGGCCGCATGAACCGCGCGCCGGCGGGTTCAGTTCGTGCCGCTGCTCAACGCTGCTTCGACAGGCTTGGCTGCGGGGACGTGTTGTTTGATGCCGAACAGGCGTCGCAGTCGAGTCGCCGCACCGAGCACGTAGGTGAACACCACGG
>JBFKCZ010000535.1:0-2286 GCA_041620035.1 Pseudomonadales bacterium | reverse complement strand
CTGGTCGCTCGACACCTACACCGAAGGTGTCGTCAAGGCATGCCACATCGCCCGCAGTGTAGCCAACGGCGAGCGCGTCAATCTGATCGGCGTCTGCGCCGGCGGTCTCGTCACGGCCGCAGCGGCCGGACTGATGCAGGCGCGGGACGACGATGCCATCAATTCGCTGTCGCTGTTCATCAACATTCTGGACAACCGGGTCGGTGAGAGCGACTTCAGCCTGTTCGTGAGCGATCGGTCGGTCGCCGCACAGAAGCAGATGGTGCGAGCGAAGGGCATCTTCAGCGAGCGCGACATCTTCGAGATGTTCGCCATGCTGCGGGTCGAAGAGAGCGTGATGAGTTTCGTGCGCAGCAACTACTACCTCGGCGAAGAGCCTTTGAAGCATCCGCTCCTGTTCTGGTCCATGGACTACACGCGCATGCCGGCGCAATTCCAGTGCGACATGCTGGATCTGTCCAAGGACAACAGGCTCGCCAAGAAGGAGCTGCGCGTCTGCGGCAAACGCATCGACCTGTCGCGAATCACCTACCCCGTCTACATCATGGCGGGCAGCACCGATCACATCACACCGTGGAAGGCGTGCTATCGCAGCACGCAACTGTTCGGCGGCGACGTCACGTTCGTTCTGACCAACCAGAACCACACCCAGACGATCAGCAATAAGCGCGGCGCCGCGAAGAATCTCCGCTACTGGATCGCCGAGGAACTGCCTGCCGATGCGGAGCAATGGCTCGATCGAGCCCGCGAGCACACGGGGGTATGGCGCGACCATTGGCTCGACTGGCTGAGGGGCTTCGGTCGCGACGTCGCGGCACCGCCGCGACTGGGCTCGGCCGAGTATCCACCGCTCGACCCGGCGCCTGGACGATACGTACTCGAGTCTTAGAGAAAGAAGGAACGCATATGCCGATGTTCGTGATGCTCAGCCGGCTCACCGACGAGGGGCGCAAGACATTGCAGGAAAGGCCCGAGCGATTGCGGGAAGTCAACGCCGAGGTCGAGGCGATGGGTGCGCGCATTCACGCGCAGTATGCCGGTCTCGGTGGATTCGAGTTCGTCAACATCATCGAAGCGCCCAGCAACGAAGCCATGATGCGAATCTCGATGGAGCTGGGCTCGCGCGGCACCGTGCGAACGGACACCCTGGCCGCCATGAACATCAGCGCGCTGGTCGGCGAACTTCAGAAGTCATAGGCGGTACTGCATGGTTCACTACGTGATGCTCCTCAACTTCAATGCGCGTGGCTTCAAGGAAGTGCGCGACAACCCGGGCGTGCTCGAGTCCATCGAAGGGGAACTGGCCCGGTGGGAAGCCAAAGTCGTCGGCGACTACTACCTGATGGGCGGTCACGACCAGTGTCTGATCGTCGATGCGCCCGACAACTTCCGGGCCTATCAAGCCGCGTTCGCCAACTCGCTCGCCGCCACGGCAGACACGCGCATCCTGCCAGCGATCAATCTGCCCCTGTTTCAGGAACTGCTGGAGCGGAACTTTCACATCGAGGGTCCGCACAAATGGCAGATCTCGTGGTGGGCGAAACTGATCCGAGTGCTGTTTCGGTACAAGAATTACGGCAAGTACGTGCGCCAGTACTGCAAGCCCATCACCGTCACCGGTCGACATCACTTCGACGGAATCAAGGGCCCCTGCATCATCGTCGGCAACCACACCAGTCTTGCCGACAGCATGGGCATCCTCTGGGGCCTGCCGCAGCGCATCAAACTGAACGTCTATTCGGGAGCGGCGGCCGACCGCTGGTTCGTGAAACGGACGGACAAGAACGATCTCATTCTCAAACCGTGGTACCAGTCACTGGCGATGGGTTCGTTTCCCATTCAGCGCGGCGGCGGATCGCGCGCGCTCGACTACTCGAAATGGTTGCTCGACAAGGGGTGCAATCTGATCATCTTTCCGGAAGGCACGCGCTCGACCAGCCGCAACATGGCGAAGTTTCGCCACGGCGTTTCGATTCTCGCGCTGGAGAAGAACGTACCTGTGGTGCCCGTCTATCTGACCGGATTCAATCAGATCAAGCCGAAGGGCAAGCGCGGCATGTTTCCCGCGCCGTGCACGGTGAGTTTCTTGAAGCCCATCCACTTTGCGCCCGGCACCGAGGTGCCAGCGGCAACGAAGATGATCTACGACGCATTGAACGATGTGCACCAACGCGTCAACGAGGCAGGACCGCAGGCGGCGATCGAAGCGAGCGCCGCGACATCGTAGGAGCGAGCCAAGCTGGACCGACCATTGGAGGGTGTGATCGAAGCTTGTGGGAGCGGGCT
>JBFKCZ010000534.1:0-2287 GCA_041620035.1 Pseudomonadales bacterium | reverse complement strand
CCCTCGACGATCACCTTGCCCGCACCGCCACGCGCGCCTTCTTGTGCATATCGCCAGGATCGCGGCGCGTGCTCGACGGAACGCACCACGGACTGACCTTTGCCGGACGAACTCATCACCGGCTTCACCACGCAGGGCACACCGATCTCGCGCACGGCAGCCTCGAAATCGGCCAGTGTTGCGGCAAAGCGGTACGGGGAAGTTCGGACACCGAGTTCCTCGGCCGCCAACGTACGGATGCCTTCGCGATCCATCGTCAGGCGCGCGGCACGTGCGGTCGGGATGACGCGCAATCCCTCGGCCTCCATCGCAACCAGCGTGTCCGTAGCGATCGCTTCGATTTCCGGAACCACCAGGTGGGGAGCCTCGGATTCGATCACGCGTCGAAGTGCCGCACCGTCGCGCATGTCGACGACGTGGGAACGGTGAGCGACCTGCATGGCCGGCGCGTTCGCATACCGGTCTACGGCGATGACTTCCACGCCCAGTCGCTGCAGCTCGATCACCACCTCTTTGCCAAGTTCACCGGCGCCCAACAGCATGACTCGGGTCGCGGTTTCCGACAGTGGCGTACCGATCTGAGTCATGGCCGTTCCGCGGCCGCCTGCACCTTCAGATCTCGTGCGTATCTCCGCGCATTCTCCACGTAGTGCTTCGCCGACATCTTGAGGCCCTGTATCTGATCGGCCGAAAGGCTCTTCACGACCTTTCCCGGCGACCCCATGACCAGGCTGCCGTCGGGAATCTCCTTGCCTTCCGTGATGAGCGCGTTCGCACCGATGAGGCAGTGTTTACCAATTCGCGCACCGTTGAGAATCACCGCATTGATACCGACAAGACTGCCGTCGCCGATCGTGCAGCCGTGCAGCATCACTTTGTGCCCGATCGTGACATCGCTGCCGATCACCAGCGGATAGCCGGGATCGGTGTGCAGCACCGAGCCATCCTGCACGTTCGAGTTCTCACCGACGGTGATCAGCTCGTTGTCGCCCCGGATGACCGCGTTGAACCACACGCTCGCATTGCGCTTGAGCAGCACCGAACCGATCAACACCGCGGTGTCGGCGATGAAGTGCTCTCCTTCTGCCTGAACACGGCGGTCCGCCAAGCCATAGATCATCTGCCACCCTCCATCCCAGTCGAACGATTTAGCTACGAATTGTACGCTTCGACCCAGGGGGATCGCTAAGCCACTTGGCGTCGCGCGGATTGGAGTGCATAGTCAAAGAGGGAAAGTTGTTCGCAGTACCCATGGGGCGAATTCCGAACTCACAGACACTGCCGACGTTCGAAGTGTTGGCCGAACTCGCGCGGAACAACCCGAGCGGCCTCGAAACGCTTCGCAACCGGCTCACCGATGACGTCATTCGCCGCGCCCGCAGCGACCCGGCGCGGCGCCGGCTGCAGGGACTGAAGTTTCGCATCGACATGGAACGACAGAGATCACCCGATGCACTCGTGGCATGCATTCGCCTGTCGGCGATGATGCATCTGTCGCTCGCGAGGCTGCAGCGAGCGCTTGCGGAGCCGGATGCCTGCCGACAGCCCGCGCCGCCAGCCACACTGCTCAGCTTCCCGCGGCCACGAGCACAATAGCGTTCAACCCATGAACTACTGCCAACATTGCGGCCAACCCGTTCAGTTGCGCATTCCGGATGGGGACGACCGCGAACGCCACGTGTGTGATGGTTGTGGTGCGATCCACTACCAGAATCCAAAGATCGTGACCGGCTGCCTGCCCGTTCACGAAAGCCGCGTTCTGCTCTGCCGCCGCGCGATCGCCCCGCGCTCGGGCTTCTGGACCCTGCCCGCGGGCTTTCTGGAAAACGGCGAGACCACGACACAAGGCGCGATCAGGGAAACCTGGGAAGAGGCCTTCGCGAACGTTTCCGTCGACGGTCTCTACACGGTGTTCAATCTGCCGCACATCTCGCAGATCTACATGTTCTTCCGGGCCACGTTGGCCGATCTGGACTTCAGACCCGGCACCGAATCCCTGGATGTGAGGCTGTTCGAGGAGCACGAGGTGCCTTGGGACGAGCTCGCATTTCCCGTCATTCACGACACGCTGAAACACTACTTCGACGATCGCAAGGCCGGCCATTTCCCGGTACGCGTGGGGGACATCGTCCGGCGTCGTCCGGGCTGAGTTCACCACCGATCGACGTCAGCCCATGGCCACGCGGGCGTTTCGGAACAGGCGCATCCAGGGTCCGTCCTCGCCCCACTCGGGCGGGTGCCAGGAGTTCTGCACGCTACGGAACACTCGCTCCGGATGCGGCATCAT
>JBFKCZ010000533.1:0-2287 GCA_041620035.1 Pseudomonadales bacterium | reverse complement strand
TACTCCATCTCGTTGAAGCGGTAGTTGCGTATGTTGGCCAGCACTTTGTAGGAGACATCGATCACCGCTGGATCGGGTGGCGTGTCGGCTACGGCGGCGTCGATGATGGCGCGGCGCGCGATGACCGGTACCGACTGGAGATTGCGCATCAGGTCGTCGAATGCGGCCGCTTCCTCGGTCGACACGGGCGGGTTGTGAATCGGCTCGTCGGTTTCATCGATCGCCAGCACGCTCGCGTACTTGGAGTGGGTGAGGGGGAACATCTCGAAGTGGCGGTGCGCGCCGGCCTTGGATGCAAAATCTTCCAGTACCTCCTCGGTCGGTTGAATCCAGCTGGTTTCTTTGAGCTTGTAGGCGGGACGCGTCCTCATGCGCACACGCGTGACGAAGCCGAGCGCACCGAGCGATAGCTGCGCTGCTCTGAACAGCCGTTCGTCGGTTTCGATGTCGATGTCGCGAACGCCGCCATCCACCGTCACCAGACGCAACCCGGTCACTTCCGCCGAGAGCGAGTTGAGGTCGTAACCCGTGCCATGCGTGCCCGTCGCAATCGCCCCGGCGAGCGTCTGACGGTCGATGTCCGGCAGGTTGTAGAGCGCCTGGCCGATCGCTTCGAGCACCGGACCCGTCTCCGAGAGTCGCGAGCCGGCGCCAAAGGTCGCCGACCGTTCATCGTGATCGATGAGTCCGGCGATGCGATCGAGCACCACGAGGTGACCGTCCGTGGGTACGAGCGGTGAAAAGGAATGCCCCGCACCGACCGGTCGCAGCGGACCGGCGCCCGCAGACAGAAATTCCTGCAGCGCCGTTTCGTCGGCCGGCGCGAAACGCCCCAGTGGTGCGCTCGTCTGCCCGCCCGACCAGTTGCGCCAGGGCAGCGACTCGGCCTTCGTGGCGGCAAGCGTGCGATGTGTCGTGGCGGCTGCGATGCCGCCGAGTGTTCTCACCAGCAGCGAACGTCGAGTCATGCCCTTCATGAAGAAGTACTACCTTCGGCCATGAAACGCACCATGGCGCGGAAGTCCTCGCGTTCGCAGTCCATGCAGTAGCCGAGCGGCGGCATGTTGTTGAGGCCTTCGATGGTGTGCTGCATCACCACGTCTTCACCCTGTGAAAGACGCTCCGCCCATGCTTGCGAGTCGCCGATCTTGGGGGCGCCGCCTTCGCCGTTGACGTGGCACATCGCACAGGTGCGGGACCAGCGCGCGATACCATCGGCGGTGATGTGCGCATCGGCGAAGGGCTTAGGCTCGGGCGCCTTCGGCGCGCCGTCACCGCAACCGAGCGTGAGACACGTCAAACCGGCGATCAGGCCCGCACGCATCGCTCTTCCTCAGTGCTTGTACGTGAATTCCACTCCGAAGCTGCGCGGCGTGCCCAGCATCCGTTCGTGGAAGCCGAGGAACGACAGGTCGAATGCGTAAACCAGATACTCCTCGTCGCCCAGGTTCTTGCCCCAGAGTGCGGCTTCCCAATGCTCATCGGCGGATGTGAACGCGATGCGGCCGTTGTACAGCCAGTACGAACCCTCGGAGAGCAGCGGGTTGTTGAGCGAGTCGAAGAACACCTCGTCCTGATAGTTGAAGTCGGCTTGGAAGGTGACCGAACCTGCGCTGCCCAGCGGCACGTCGTACTGCACGAGGCCGTTGAACGTGAGTTCCGGTGACAGCGTGATCTGGTTGCCGGACTGATCGCCGAGCGGATTGGTGAAATCCTTGTACTCGGTGTCGAGAATGCCCAGGCCGAGATTGATGAACAGATGCTCGGTGGGCAACGCCTGCAGTTCGAATTCCGCGCCGATGACCTCGGCGTCGGATGCGTTGGTGAGAATCGAGAACGGCGTCGTGCCGACGACGATGAACGTGAAGACCTGCAGATCGGAGTAGTCGTAGTAGAACGCAGAGCCGTTCAACCGCACGCGCCCGTCCGCAAATGTCGACTTGAAGCCCGCTTCGTAGCTGATCAATTCCTCTTCCTCGTAGGGAAAGATGCCGTCGGTCGTGCTCTGAATGCCACCCGCCTTGAAGCCGGTAGTGATACCGCCATAGAACATCAAATCCTGCGACACCTGATAGTCGAGCACGAGGCGACCGGAGACATTGTCGAAGTCGGTGTCGTCGCTGCCGCTGAAGATCGGTGGATTGCCGAGGCCGGGCTCGTTGAAGAAGAACAGCACGTCCTGATCGATCTCTTCGTTGGTGTAGCGCAGGCCCGCGGCGAGTCCGAGTTGGTCGGTGAGATCGAAGTGGGCATCCGCATAAACCGCGAAGCTCTCGATCGTCTGCTT
>JBFKCZ010000532.1:0-2291 GCA_041620035.1 Pseudomonadales bacterium | reverse complement strand
GACGTCTTCGATGCCGTCGATGGACAGCCGCGCGGTTCGTTCAGCCATGCGATGCTTCCTTCGTAGGTAATGGGCGATGGGAGCCGGAGACTATAGAGCCGGCTCCATCGGTGTCAACGCACGGCGCCCAGGCGGAGTTTGCGCGATACCTTCGATCTCACGTCGCGCTTCCGATATCGCTCCGGCGTTGCGTTGTAAGGCCTTCGTGTGGGGGCTATCATCCCAGCCCGCATCAGCGGACGCCGCACCTGCTTCGGGTCGGGAGTCCAACCGGTTTCCCGACAAGGTTCCAATACATGCAAAACCAGCGCCCGGTGTACCTGTCACTGACGAAGTTCGGTTGGCCATTTGCGGCCATCGCGTCGATTACGCATCGGGTCACGGGGGTCCTGCTCTTCGTCGGCGTGGCCTTGTTGCTGTATCTGGTGGATCAGGCGCTCGACTCAGCGGAGGGTTTCGCGGCCGCCAAGGACCTGATCGCGCAACCGATCCCGAAGCTGGTGTTGCTCGCGGTGCTTGCCGCGCTCATTTTCCACATCGTTGCCGGCATCAAGCACCTGCTGCTCGACTTCCATGTCGGCGACAGCCTGAAGGGCGGGCTCGTGGGGGCTCAGCTGAGTTTCGTCGTCACCATCGTGCTCGTGGCACTGACGGGGGTCTGGCTATGGTGAGGAACGTCATGAGCCTGTCGCGCAGCGGGCTGTCAGATTTCGTCATCCAGCGCGTCACGGCCGTGATTCTTGCGCTGTTCGCGTTGTGTGTGGTCGGCTTCTTCATCGCCAACCCGGGCATGACCTACGAGACACTGCACGCCTACTTCGGCAGCCTGCCGATGAAGGTGTTTTCGATCCTCGCCGTGCTGTCGACCGTGGCTCACGCCTGGATTGGCATGTGGACCGTGGGGACCGACTACATCCGTGAACACTACTTCGGTGCGCATGCGACCACGTTTCGCGTGATCTACCAGCTGGGCTGCATGCTGTTCCTGTTCGTCTACGCACTTTGGGGCGTCAACATTTTCTGGAGTCTATAGACCGATGTCGAAAGTGCGCACGATGGAGTTCGATGGAGTCATCGTCGGCGGGGGCGGTGCCGGTATGCGCGCTGCGCTCCAGCTTGCCGAGTCGGGTCTGAGAACTGCCGTCATCTCGAAGGTGTTCCCCACGCGCTCGCACACCGTGTCGGCCCAAGGCGGGATCACCTGCGCTATCGCCAGTGACGATCCCAACGACGACTGGCGCTGGCATATGTACGACACGGTGAAGGGGTCGGACTACATCGGCGACCAGGACGCGATCGAGTACATGTGCAGCGTGGGTCCGCAGGCGGTGTTCGAGCTCGAGCACATGGGTCTGCCGTTTTCGCGCACCGAGTCGGGGCGCATTTACCAGCGGCCGTTCGGCGGCCAGTCGAAGAACTTCGGCAAGGGCGGGCAGGCGGCGCGAACCTGCGCGGCTGCAGACCGCACCGGGCATGCGCTGTTGCACACGCTGTATCAGGCCAATCTGCGGGCGGAAACCACGTTCTTGAACGAGTGGTTCGCGGTCGATCTGGTCAAGAACCAGGACGGCGCCGTCGTCGGCGTCATTGCGATCGAGATCGAGACCGGCGAGGTCGTGTACGTGAAGTCGAAGGCGACCGTGTTTGCCACGGGCGGTGCCGGTCGCATCTATGCGTCGACAACCAATGCGTTGATGAACACGGGTGACGGAGTCGGCATGGCATTGCGCGCCGGATTCCCCATCCAGGACATCGAGATGTGGCAGTTCCATCCCACCGGCATTGCCGGGGCGGGTGTGCTCGTGACCGAAGGATGCCGGGGCGAGGGTGGTTACCTCATCAACAAGGATGGCGAGCGGTTCATGGAGCGATATGCACCAACCGCGAAGGATCTGGCGGGCCGCGACGTGGTGGCGCGCTCGATGATTCTCGAGATCCTCGACGGTCGCGGTTGCGGGCCGAATGGCGACCACGTTCTGCTGAAGCTCGACCACCTCGGCGAAGCGGTGCTCAACAGCCGGCTGCCTGGCATCTGCGAATTGTCGAAGACCTTTGCGCATGTCGATCCGGTTCGGGAGCCGATTCCCGTGGTGCCGACGTGCCACTACATGATGGGCGGTATACCCACGAACGTACACGGCCAGGCACTAGCGCAGGATGCGGCCGGCAACGATGTCCCGGTCGCGGGCCTGTTTGCGGCTGGCGAGGTCGCCTGTGTGTCGGTGCATGGCGCGAATCGTCTCGGGGGCAACTCACTGCTCGACCTGGTGGTGTTCGGACGTGCCGCGGGG
>JBFKCZ010000531.1:0-2294 GCA_041620035.1 Pseudomonadales bacterium | reverse complement strand
TTCGACTGCGTGTTGCCGACACGCAACGCACGAAACGGGCACTACTTCACGTCCCGCGGCGTGCTGAAGATTCGCAACGCTCGCCACCGCGCCAGTGACGCAGCACTCGACGCCGACTGCGAATGCTACACGTGCAAATCGTTCTCGCGAGGTTACCTGCACCACCTCGATCGGTGCGGGGAGATCCTCGCGAGCGTGCTGGGAACCATCCACAACCTGCACTACTACCAAACGCTCATGCGACGTTTGCGCGAGGCCATTGAAGCAGGTACATTGCCGAGCCTCGTTTCGACCCTCCGTAACGGTTGGACCATTGTCAATGAACCCATTTGAAACTGCGGCCTACGCGGCCGATGCGGGCGCCGCGTCTGGGCCCGGTTATCTCGACCTCATGCTGCTCGTCGGTTTCGTTGCGATCTTCTACTTCCTGTTGTGGAGACCGCAGAGCAAGCGCCGCAAAGAGCACCAGGCGCTGATGTCTGGTTTGAGCAAGGGCGACGAAGTCGTTACCGCGGGTGGCCTCGTCGGACGGATCACGAAGATCGAGGACGATTTCGTGAAACTGGAAGTGGCCAAAGACACGGAGTTTCGCGTGCAGAAGAGCGCGGTCGGCGCGACGTTGCCGAAAGGCACGTTGAAGTCGCTGGACGAGAAGTGATGCGCGGTCTCGGAGCCGATCACCGGTGAGCCTGGCCGAGCGCATTCTTGGGATGGGGAGTGCTGCCCCCACCCGTCAACAGAACACCTACAGCCTCTTTCAGTACCTGCTCATCTTCTCCATCGTCGGGTTGGGCGTCATCTACGCGCTGCCGAATCTCTATCCGCCCGACTACGCTCTGCAGATCCGGCCCGATGGCAGTGACGTTCAGTTGCCCTCCGACATCGGCGATCGCGCGGCGGAAGCGTTGCGTTCCGTGGGTATCGAGGTAATCGGTGTAGAGGTAACCGGGCGCAACGCGCTGGTTCGAGTCACCGATGCGGATACCCAACTGCGCGGCCGTGAGGTGCTGAGCGCATTGTTGAACGAGCAGGGCGGTGAACGACGCTACGTCGTTGCGCTGAACCTTGCTTCTACCACGCCCGACTGGATGCGCAGCCTCGGCGGGAAGCCGATGTCGTACGGCCTCGACCTTTCGGGCGGCGTTCACTTCCTGCTCGAGGTGGACATGGCGAAAGCCCTCGGTGACCGCATGGCCAGCGAGGAAGACAACATTCGCAAGATCCTGCGCGACCAGCGGCTGCGATACGTACCGGGTGGCCAGTGGGTGGATGGTGTGCGCATAGATATTCCCTTCTATGACGCGAAGACCCGCGACGACGCGAAGGCTGCCATCGAAGAAGCGTACGGTGATTTCCTCGTCCTGCCGCGCGATGTCACGGGGCGGCCAGGCTTGTGGCTGGCGTTGCGAGAAGAGAAGGCCCGCGAGATCGAGGAGTATGCGATCTCACAGAACCTGCTGAGCCTGCGCAATCGCGTCAATGAACTCGGCGTTTCGGAACCACTGGTGCAGCGATTGGGCGGCTCGCGCATCGTGGTCGATCTGCCCGGTGTGCAGGACAGTGCCGACGCCAAGCGCATCCTCAACAAGTTCGCCAATCTGGATTTCCGCCTCGTGGCGCCGCCGGATGCGCGTTCGATCGAGACGGAGACGTACCCCTACGAGGGGCGCGACGTCGTGCTCGAAAAGCGCAACATCGTCACCGGCGATCGAGTCACCAACGCGACGCAAGACTACGACCCCGAGAACGGCCTGCCACAAGTCAGCATCTCGCTCGATGGGGCTGGCGGTGATCGAATGCATCTCGCCACGAAAGACAACGTCGGCAACCAGATGGCGATCCTGTACAAGGAGCTAAAGCCGCGCACGCGGCTCGTCGAGCGTGATGGCGAGCGGGTGGTCGAACACTTCAGCGTCGAGGAAAAACGACTCATCAACGTGGCGACGATTCGCTCGGCGCTCGGCTATCGATTCCGCATCACTGGAATCGGTCTCGGTGAGGCACGCGACCTGGCTCTGCTGTTGCGGTCCGGTGCGTTGGCGGCGCCTATGTACATCGTGGAAGAACGCACGATCGGGGCCAGTCTCGGCGAAGAGAACATCGTTCAAGGCACCGAGGCGTCCATCATCGGCCTGGTGCTGGTCGCGATCTTCATGCTCGTCGCCTACAAGGTCTTTGGAGTCATCGCGAATCTCGCACTGTTCTTCAACATGGTCATGCTCGTGGCCGTAATGTCGGTGCTCGGTGCGACACTGACAATGCCCGGTATCGCCGGGATCGTGCTCACCATGGGC
>JBFKCZ010000530.1:0-2306 GCA_041620035.1 Pseudomonadales bacterium | reverse complement strand
GTCCGAGCCTGCTGGAAGAGAGCGTTGCGATACTGCGGCGTGCCTGGCGTGGTGAATCGGTGGCGTTCGATGGCCGGCGCTTTCGAATCGGCGATCTGCGCATCTCGCCGCAGCCCGAACACCCCCCCAGAATTCTCATCGGTGGCATGGCGCCGCCCGCCATCGAACGGGCCGCGCGCATCGGCGACGGGTTTCTGTCCACCGGCGGTATCGGCCACGACGTCTACGCTGCGGCGTTGAAATCCGCCGGCAAGCCGGAAGACGGAGGGGTCATCTGCGCCGGCGACTGGGCCATCGTCAGTCGCGACCCCGAGCGCGAGGCGGCGAACGTCGGCGATCACGTGCTCTACCAGATCAACGAGTACGTGTCCTGGGGCGCCTTCGGTCCGCCGGACAGCGTGCCGAAGTTTCCCGACGCAGCCACCGCATTGCGCGACGGACTCTATGTGCTCAGCACACCCGACGCCGCCGTGGAGCGATTGAGCGCGATGCTCGCGCAGTATCCACAGATCGTGGACGTGCACTTCTGGGCGCAGTTTCCCGGCGAACCCATCGAATCCGGTACACGACGTATCGAGTGCCTCGCAAAGGATGTGCTACCCAAGGTGAGGGCGACACTGCGCTGACGAGGCCGAATCAGTTCAACAACCAGAGGAGGAACGTTATGACAAGCATGAGCAACACACTCACGTGGTCGATGATCGCTTGCCTGGCGCTACCGGCACTTGCGAACGCCGCCAGCAACGAAGAGGGAGCACGGGTGATCGAGGAACTCGTCGTCACCGCGCGCAAACGGGAGGAAAACATCCAGGATGTAGGTATCGCGGTCAGTGCGCTTTCTGCGCAGGAGATCGACGATGTGTTCGCGCGCGATCTGCGCGATCTCGTACATGCATCGCCGAATCTGGTGATCGACGATACTGCCCAAGGACCCGGCGGCGTTGCCGCCGCCTACATCCGCGGCATCGGCGTTTCCGAAGTGGAGAAGAACTTCGATCCTGCTGTCGGGGTGGTCGTCGACGGCATCTTTCTCGGCACCATGAGCGGCGGCATCACCCGCGCGCTCGACCTCGAACGGGTGGAAGTGCTGCGCGGCCCGCAAGGTACGCTGTTCGGCCGTAACACCATTGGTGGCGTCATCAACCTGCAACGCACGAAACCCACCGGTGAGCTGGGCGGCACGTTGCGCGCCGGCTACGGGAACTATGAGACGAAGAAGGTCGACGGCCTGTTGAATTTCGGCCTCGGCGAACAAGTCGGCATCAAACTCACGGGCACGCTGCACGATCAGGGCGAGGGCTACTACAAGAACGTCAACACCGGCCGTCGCGACGGCAAGGTGGAGTACCAGTCCCTCGGTTTCAACGGCTTGTACTCGCCCATCGAACAACTCGAACTCGAGTACACCTACCAGCGCGAACGCACGGATCAGGATACACCGCCCCTCCTGTACGTCGGTCAACCCGGGCAGTTGTTCTGCGATGCCTTTGGCTTCTGCTCACCGAACACGGACACGCCGATCTCCGGCAGCCGCTGGAAAACGAGCCAGGACGATGTCGGGCCGGGGGATGCGACCTTTGATGCCGACACTCACATCGTCGAAGCGCGTTGGGACATCAGCGACAGCTGGCACATGGACTACATCTACGGTCGGTGGGAAACCGAGGAGACCGTGCTCACCGACTGGGATGCGGTGCCCGACCTCCTCTTTCACACCACTCGCCCCGCCGAGTACCAACAGGACTCGCATGAGCTGCGATTCACCTACGACGCCGGCGGCGCCTTGAGCGGAACGGTTGGCGCCTACTTCTGGGACTCCGACTACGAGATACGACTGCGCAGCTTCATCGGCTTCGTCGTGCCAGGCGTGCTCGATCTGCCGCAAACGAGCATCCAGGAAACCGAGTCGCGCGCCCTGTTCTTCGAGGGCGACTACGAACTCAACGATCAGTGGGTGCTGACCCTCGGTGGCCGCTACACGAAGGATGAGAAGAACACGAGCCAGGCGGGCATTGTCACCGCGACGGCGGACGACGACTGGGACGAGTTCACGCCGCGCGTGGGGGCACGATTCCGCGTAAACGACGACCTCATGTTCTACGGCACCTACAGCGTCGGCTACCGCAGCGGCGGTTTCAACGGCCGGGTCGACAGCATCGAAACGGCGACGCGTCCGTACGATCAGGAAACCGTGAACAACTACGAAATCGGCATGAAGTCGGAGTGGCTCGACAACACGCTGCGTTTGAACGCCGCGATCTTCTACATGGAATACGACGACAAGCAGGAAGAACTGCAGCTGCCGT
>JBFKCZ010000529.1:0-2319 GCA_041620035.1 Pseudomonadales bacterium | reverse complement strand
GAAGACTTCGTCGCCCAGCTCGTATTCTTTCTTCGTGGGGATGAACAATCCGCCGTTGCGAACGAACGGCATGTAAGCCGCGTACAACACGGCCTTGTCCTTGATGGCCAGCGATAGAATTCCGTTTCTGGTGCCGCGTCGGGCTTCCATCATCCACTTCCTGAGGAGGTCACGGCGCGCAACCCATGCGCCGACCTCGCCACTCTACACCGGGGCTTGGGGTTCCGGATGATCTGTGTCTCACTCATTCCTGTCAATCCGGTGCCCGGCGAACCGAATTGTGACGCCGGTCACGCTGCTCGCGATGCGGCCCGCCACCGCAACAGCAGATCTTCGATGAGCAGTTTCGGGTTCGGGTTCGTGGTGCCGCGTACCAATGCCTGTGCTGCGATGTGCGCATCCCATAATTCGTGCACACCGCGCAGCGGCACGTTGGTCAGTGCGGATGCAATCGCATCCGGCGCGGCCACCGCGGCGTGCCGGAGCGCAAGCCCCGCCAGAATGTGTCGCATCGCGCGCCCTATGAACTCCTCGGTTCCGAACTGAGCGGCACCTTCTGCCAGGCGCAGAATCGGTACATCACTGCGCATCGCGCCACGCAACACCGGCGCCACCGTGGATCGCCCGTTGCGGAGGGCATCCAGGATGCGCTCCGGCGCGTACGACAGTTCGAAGGCGGTGAGATCGAGCTCGGCTGTATCCACACCATCGATCTGTTGCGCTACCCATGCGAGCGCACTCTGCCTGCCGCCGGTCGCGAGATCGAGGCGCTGACACCGGCTGCGAATCGTCGGCAGCAGGTCGGCCAGCGAACTCGTCACGAGCAACAGATGCGTGCCGGGTGGCGGTTCTTCCAGGGTCTTCAGCAGCGCGTTGGCAGCGTTCTCGTTCATGGCGTCCGCCTGCAGCACGACGGCCACCTTTCGCGAGCTCATCTGCGGGGTCTGAACCGCGAACTCCGCCAGCGCACGCACGGCGTCGATCTTGATCTGCTCGCCCTTGCCCTCGGGGACGATCCACCTGAAGTCCGGATGCGCAAACTCGGCGATGTCGCCAGCAAAATCGGATCGACCGATGATCGACAGCGCAATCCGTCGCGCGAGACGTTCGATGCCCCAGCCGGCCGAGCCGTTGAGGATGAGCGCATGGGGGAGTCGATCCGACTGTAGTGCAGCCTCGCACTGCCCCATGACGGAAACGTGCCACTCCGCCAGCGCGTCGCTCGTCACTGACACTGGTCCAGGTACTCCTGCACAGAGCGCACGATACGGTCCTGCACTTCTTCCAGCGAGCCGGTCGCGTCGATGCAGCGGAATCGGGCGAACCTGCGACTGCGTTCGAGATAGGTCTCGCGGATCCGTTCGAAGAACTCGATACGCTCCGATTCGAATCGATCACGCTCTCCTTCTTTGATGCGACCGAGTCCGGTCACTACGGGTACATCGAGATAGATGGTCAGATCGGGTTCGAGGTCGGCATGGACGATGCGCGCGAGGTCGGTGATGACGCCGACGTCGAAGCCGCGCCCCCCGCCCTGATAGGCGAACGTGGCGTCGGTGAACCGATCACACAGAACCCATTTGCCGGCGAGGAGCGCGGGACGAATCACGCGTTCGAGATGCTGCGCGCGGGCCGCGAACATGAGCAATACCTCTGCCAACGGAGCCACGGGCTCGGCTCGCTTGGCGAGCAGCATCGTGCGTAACTCCTCCGCGAGCGGCGTACCACCGGGCTCACGCGTCGTGACGACTTCGATGCCTCGCGTGGCCAACAATTGCTCGATGCGCCGGATGTTGGTCGACTTGCCGACCCCCTCGGTACCCTCGAGCGTGATGAAACGCCCCCGATCGGTCATGGTGACGTCGATTCCTGTTTCAACTGATATCGCCTCACTGCGTCTTGATGCGCCTCGAGTGTGACGCTGAACTCGCTGCGTCCATCACCTCGCGCGACGAAATAGAGGAACTCGGAGTCCGCAGGGTGCAACGCGGCGTCGATCGAGGCAAGTCCCGGCAGCGAAATCGGCGTTGGCGGCAGCCCTGCGCGCCGGTAGCTGTTGTACGGTGTTTCGGTGCGCAGGTGCTGCCGAGTCAGATTGCCGTCGAACGAATCTCCGATACCGTAGATCACAGTGGGGTCGGACTGCAGTCGCATGCCACGCTGGAGTCGTGTAACGAAGACTTGGGCGATGCTCGCTCGATCCGCGTCGAAACCGGTTTCTTTTTCGATGATCGAGGCCATCGTCAGCGCTTCGTACTCGTTCTCGTAGGGCAACCCGTCTGCCCTCGAGTCCCACGCCATGCCGAGCACGGCGCGCAT
>JBFKCZ010000528.1:0-2323 GCA_041620035.1 Pseudomonadales bacterium | reverse complement strand
GTCCGACGGGCGGCTGGTTGCCCTCGACGCCCGTACTGGAGCGCAGACCTGGACGTTCGACACTCAGGTGCCTGTGCTCACGCTGCGCGGTACCGGCTCGCCTGCATACGCGTCGGGTGCCGTTTTCGCAGGATTCTCGAACGGCAAGATCGGGGCGTTTCGCGCCGCAACCGGCGAGCCGATCTGGGAACAGCGTGTCATGTTGCCTCAGGGGCGCTCCGAGCTCGATCGCATCGTCGACATCGATGGTGCCCCGCTGCTGACGGCCAATGCGATCTTTGCGGCCAGTTATCAGGGGCGTGTCAAAGCGCTGCGTCCGGGCGATGGCGCAGTGATGTGGGAGCGCGAAACCTCGACATCGGTCGACCTCGCGCAGGGCCGCGGCCACGTCTATGTGGTCGACTCGAAGGACATAGTGACGGCACTGGACCAGCGCACGGGCGACGTCGTGTGGGAGCAGCGCGGGTTGTATCGGCGAAAGCTCTCGCCGCCGGTCGCGTTCGGTGACTACCTGGTCGTGGCGGACGACGAAGGCTACGTGCATGTGCTCGCGCAGAGCGATGGGCGGTTCCTCGCGCGACGGAAGATCGACGGTAAGGGCATCCGTTCAGGCATGGTGTTCGCGGACGAACTGCTCTATGTGCTGGGGAACAAGGGCAAACTCGCCGCCCTGGCAGTTCGCCCCATCACGTCGAAGAACAGAAGGTAGCGATCAACAGGCGCTGCGATGGGCGAACAGCAACTTGATCCGATGGTGACGCGTCGATGAGCCGCATCGTCGCACTCGTGGGTCGTCCCAACGTCGGCAAGTCGACGCTGTTCAATCGGCTGACGAACCGGCGCGATGCACTGGTCGCCGACATCCCGGGTCTGACCCGAGATCGCCGCTATGGCGCGGCCGATCTCGGTGGCGCGTGCACGCTCATCGACACGGGCGGCTTGATCGAAGAGAGCAGTGAAGTCGGCGAACTGATGGCCCGTCAGGCCGCGGTGGCGATCGACGAAGCGGATCTCGTGCTGTTCGTGGTGGATGCACGCGCGGGTCTCACGGTGCCGGACGAGGCGATCGCCCAGCAGTTGCGAAGAGCGGGCGCCGAAGTCGTCATCGTTGTCAACAAGATCGATGGCGCGGCGCATGACTCGGCGCTGGCCGATTTCGCTCGACTCGGCTTCGAAGACATCCTGCCGGTATCGGCGGCACATGGGCGTGGCATGGGTGCGCTGATCGAGTGCGTCGCTGCGCGCCTGCCGGCAGAGGACCTCGCACCCGACACCGCGGACGACGCGCGCATTCGTCTGGTGGTTGTCGGTCGGCCCAACGTCGGCAAGTCGACCCTCGTGAACCGTTGGCTGGGCGAGGAGCGGCAGGTGGTCTTCGACGCCCCGGGCACGACGCGGGACTCGATCGAGATCCCTTTCGACCATGCCACTGGCCAGTTCGTCTTGATCGACACGGCGGGCGTGCGCCGCAAGGGCCGTGTCGAAGGCGTCATCGAGAAGTTCTCGGTCGTGAAGAGCCTGAGCGCCATGGCGTCCGCGCATGTGGCAGTGCTGGTGATCGACGGCCGTGAAGGACTCGTCGAGCAGGATCTGCACGTTCTCGAGTATGCGACCGACGCCGGTCTGGGTGTGGTGCTGGCGGTGAACAAGTGGGACGGGCTCAGCCAGTATCAGCGTGAGTCGGTGCGCAGCGAAATCGATCGTCGCCTGGATTTCGCGCCCTGGATACCGGTGCATTTCGTGTCGGCGTTGCACGGCACCGCGGTGCCCGACGTGTTGCGCGATGCGGTGCGGATCCGCGCGGCGGCCCGGCTCGACGTGCAGACTCACGAGCTGAATACGATTCTCGAAGCGGCAGTGGCGGCACATTCACCGCCCGCGGTGCAGGGCCGGCGCATCAAGTTGCGCTATGCGCACAAGGTTGCCGACCGGCCACCGACCATCCTCATTCACGGCAATCAGACCCAGGCAGTGCCCGACAGCTACACGCGTTACCTGGAGAATCGATTCCGCGAAGCGCTGGCGCTCGTGGGCGTACCGGTGCGCGTCAAGTACAAGACGGGACACAATCCCTTTGCCGGGCGGCGCAACGAGCTGTCGCTACGCCAGCGCAAGCGTCGGGAACGCGTCATGAAGCACGCGCGGCGAAAGCGGTAGCGTAGCCTGCATTTCTCACCAGCCCACGGCTGCGGCCGCGCATCTACGGGCAAATCCTGTGTTGCGCTCGGTCCGGGTGCTCGACGTACTGTCGAGTACGCCTGTGCGCCCGAACCGTCGCGCGCCTTGGCTTTGCCCGCATCTGCGCGCCCTCGCCTCGCGCGCT
>JBFKCZ010000527.1:0-2345 GCA_041620035.1 Pseudomonadales bacterium | reverse complement strand
CGTCGAAGTCGATCTTGTCGATGTGTTTGCCGAAGATGACGATGGTCGGGCCCAGGCCGTAGAGGACTCCGATCAGCGCGACGGTGTGACTCCACGCGCCAGCGCTCACCAGATACGTGCCGCCGACCATCAGCGGCCCCCACACCAGAAGTACGGCCAACTCACCGAGCCCCCAGTGTTTGAGCGGGTAGGTGTAGGCGAGCAGAAAGAATGCGCCGGCTGCCAGCGGCCAGAGCACCGTCAGGCCGATACGGGCCATGAGCAGGAGACCGATAGCGAGCGCGGCGGCGCCAGTGGCCGCGAACAGGATCGAGAGTTGTCGAGACGAGAGGAAGCCATCCTCGAGTACATGCGCGCCGTATTGATTCCGGAAGTAGTTGCCTTCGTCGATGCCACGCGAGAAGTCGGTGAGGTCGTTCAGCTGATTGTTGGCCGCATGGGCGGCGAGCAGACCGATGAGACACAGAAACCACGCCTGGCCGTCGATGGCGCCGTGCAGCAGGGCCAGCGCCCCGCCGACCGCCGCGGACGAAAACGTCATGACGAGCACCGCGGCGCGCGATGCGATCATGAAGCGGGTGAAGAACGGCGATGCGCGCCATTGCTCCACCGAGATCCGTGGCATCGCCGTCAGCGCATCGGTGACCGACACACGTGCGTCCATGTCAGGGCAGGCTTGGCTTCAACAGAGCGTCGAGCGCCTTGCGCTCCGGTGCGCGACCCGTATGGCAGTCGACGCAATCGAAGCCCTGGTCGATGTGACGCTGATGAATGGCGCGGACGAAGGGGTCGCCTGGCTTCGCTTCGTGGCAGTCTATGCAGACCGTCACCGACAGCGAGTTCACGGGCGAGTGTGTCTTCGACACCGGGGCTGCGTCGTGGCAGTCGGCACAATCGTCTCTAACCGGGACCTGGGCCGACGCGATCGCGGCACACATCAGTGCCGCCACGATCATCGAATACTTCATTCTCCTGCTCCTCGGGTTGGGGGCGACACCGGATCATCCGCGGGCAACGCGTGCACGATGCCCTTGTGGCAGGTGATGCAGGTCTGACCCTTCTGTTCGGCACGCTTGTGCATGACCGATGCCATCTTCGGCTGCTTCTCGAAGTCCATGGCCGCCATGGTGTGGCAATCGCGACAGAAGCGCGAGTCGTTCGCCTCGTATTCCGCCCAGACCTTCTGCGCCATTTCCCCACGGTGCGCCTCGTATTTCTCTCTGGTCGAGATGACGCCGCGTACTTCGCCGATGATGTCGGCGGAGACGACGATCTTCTTCGCCACCGTTTCGAACCAGCTGTCGTGGGGGATGTGACAGTCCGCGCAACCGGCTTGAACACCGGATGCGTTCTTGAAATGACTGGATGCTTCGTACTCGGGGCGGATGTTGAGTTCATGGGAATGACACGCGAAGCAGAACTCCGTTTCGCTCGTGGCATGCAGCGCGTAGTTCACACCACCCAGACCGACTGCGCCTGCAAGGAGCATCAGAAAGCCGCCGAGGGGAATGCCCAGGAGCCAACGTTGCCGCGGGCGCCGCCAAAGCCGGGCGAAGAAGCCGTCATCTTCTGCCATGTGTTCTCCTCAAGGCGATAGCCGATGCGCGGTTGCGACGTCGGACACGCGACCCGGACCGTGACAGGTGTCGCAAGCTTCGATCGTCACGCCCGAATCGAGAAACGCCTGCGTCGTCGCAAAGTCGCCGCCGTTGGCTTCCATGTGCGCCCGCGCAGGCGGCCCATCATGACAGGAAGCACAGACCGCGCTGATCGGCGAACTCACCGTATCGTCGCCCGGGTCGGTGCGATCCGTACCGGTATCCACCGTCGTACCGAGTACATCGTCGGCGAGCGGCAACGCGAAGGTCTCGCCGACGTGGCAGGCGAGGCAGTCGTCCAGCCGGCGCGGATAGTGCACACGCGTGGTATCGAACACGTTGGTCGAGCGGCCTTGAAAGCCAACGACCTGCAGCGCGTTGGTGCGCATTGCGGCTGCATGGATGGCATGGGTCATCGTCTTGAAATCGAGCGACTCCTCCTGTTTGCCGTCGGTCGGCGGTATCGCCGCGATTGCGCGCACATCGCGGTCGGTATTGCGCGCATTGTGGCAGGTCACACAGCCATCGATCGAGTCGGTGCGGTTGGCGCCGTGCAGCGTAAGTTGCGAGTGGCATACGTTGCAGCGCCCGACGTCGACCACCTCGCGCCTTGCTGCGGCGACGCCGGATGGTTCGTCGATCGAGAAGTAACGCACTGCGCTGCGCACGGGAATCCGTTCTGCACCGGGCGTGGCGGGATCCACGTCCAGTGCGGGACGCCCTTCGAGCGTGGCCGCGCCGCTACCG
>JBFKCZ010000526.1:0-2356 GCA_041620035.1 Pseudomonadales bacterium | reverse complement strand
GCACTCACGGCCCAATGCTCGGCCTCGAAGCCGAACGCGAGATGCAACAGCTGATACGCCGATGAGCGCTCATCGTGACTGTCGGAAAAATAGAAGCGGTCCTTCGACTCCCATTCCGCGCGCAGATAGAACCCGTTCGCGAAGTCGTACTCCACACCCGCGTAGGCCTGATACCGCGGCGCGTGCGCCTGATCGCGACGGTCGAGTCGCCGCCCCTTGGCGTTGGTGAAATCCTCGTACGCCGACGCCAGGAGGCCAAGACTCCCGAACACGTCGAGGTGCTCGGTTGCCTGCCAAGTGAGCTCAACTTCGAGCCCGTAGTTGCGACCGGATGATGCATTGCCCGTGAACTCGATGAACTCGGAGGAGCCGTCCTGCCGCACGCGCACGATGGAGGTGGCCACCTGCATGTCGTCGCGCCACATGCGGAAAGCCGCGCCGCGCGCAGTCAGCGTGTCGTCGTGCCAGCTACCCTTCACACCCAGTTCGAGGTTGTAGAGCGTCTCCGGGTCGTACCGACGCAGGTCGGCGGGCAGACTGCCGTCGGCGTTGAATCCGCCTGCTTTGTAGCCACGCGCCAGGCTCGCGTACACCATGGTGTCGTTGCCGAGCATGCGGTCGAGCACCAGGCGGCCACCCCACAGCGCGTCGCTCGGCTCGAACTCGGCGCCGTCGACATCGCGGTAGTTCGACTCGTGCCGCTCGAAGCGCAAACCCATCGTGAGTGTGTTCGCCGCGCCGAAGAACGTTTCGGTTTCGCCGAATGCCGCGTAGCGATCGATCTCGAAATCGCTGCGGAACGGATCGTCGCGGAACGTATACCTGCGATCGAGTTCTTCGCGCTGTTGCAGAGAATAGAACCCCGCGACCCAATCGGTGCTGTCGCCGAACACTCGGCCATCGGCGGTGGACACGAAACGTACCTCCGCCGTGGTAGTGGCACGGTCGCGCAGATAGAGATCGGTCGAGCTGTACTCGAAGGGGTCGAAGCCGACGAACGTCCAATCCTCGTCATAGCCGTACTCGACGTCGGAGGCTGCATGCGCGGCCGTCACCTCCAGGCTGAACGCATCCGCCTGCGAAAACACACCGTGCACGCTGCCGAATCGGGAACGCTGCATGTCGCGTCCGGGCTCGTCGGACTGCGTGCGTCGGCCATTGTCGAGCGAAAAGGCATCGTAGCCGTTGTCGACGTCGACGTAGCCGGCCATCACGTCGATGGCCGTGTCCGCACCGGGCGTATAGCGGAGCTTGCCGCGTACGGTGATTTCGTCGAAGTCATTCGTATCCTCGCGACCGAGATGGTCGTTGCGTATGAAGCCATCGCTCTGGTACTGCTGAATCGACAGTCGGCCGCCGAGGGTGTCGGAAAGTGGACCGGACAAGCGCGCGCCGAGCGAGTAGGTGTTGTAGTTCGCGGCTTCGAGGTCGATGCCACCGGCAGCTTCTGCGCCCGGATCGGCGGTGGTGATGTTGACGAGGCCCGCCAGTGCATTGGCGCCGTACAGCGTGCCCTGCGGACCTCTGAAGATCTCGACCTGATCGGCGTCGTAAAGTGTGGTCACCGCACCGATACCGCTGAAGTCGACGTGATCGATGATGATCCCGACGGAAGCGTTGAGCGGCTCGATGAACTGTCCGGTTTCGCCGATGCCACGAATCTGCAGGTAGCGGCCACGGGAAGCGCCGGCCGCGAAATTGACGTTGGGCGCGATGCCGAGCAGGTGCTCGAGGTGCTGGGCACTGCGCCGGGCGATGACGTCGCTGCCGATCACCGACACGCTCGCCGGCACCGTATCGACCGGCGTTTCACGCAACTCCCCGCGCACCACGATCTCTTCGACGGTGTCATCCGCGCCCGAAGCTGCAGCGGCAACGTTGAATGCCAAGATAAAGACTAAGAAACGAACCATGCACGCTCCCGGTCATTGGTCCGGGTCGTGTGCGAAGTGAAGGAGCGGTGAGCACCTATTCCTACGCCGGCATGACCCGGATCAGGTTCAAGGGTCCACCGATCGATTCGGTGTCTCAGGCCACGTGGCCACCCCTTAGGTGAGAGCGAGTGTGCGCCGAGCGCGCGCGGGACGCAACCTGCGCAGAGCTGTGGGAGCGGGCTTGCCCGCCAACAGCTCGATTGCTTTGTGTTGTTCGCGCCCAAGGGCGCTCCCACAGCGGCTCCGACAAACGTTGGGGGAGCGGGGCGCTCCCACAGGGTTCAGCCTGTCTTTTCGCGCAGATCCGGCAGCTTGTAGCCCTTTGCATCGAGCTGCGCGCGCACCGTCTTCTTGTCCATCTTGCCGGTGCTCGTGTGCGGGATGCTGTCGACGAACAGCACTTCGTCGGGCAGCTGCCACTT
>JBFKCZ010000525.1:0-2373 GCA_041620035.1 Pseudomonadales bacterium | reverse complement strand
GCGACTCGGCGCCCGCCACGGAGCCGGAGCTCGGCGCCACCGACGACGACATGCTCTACATCATGTACACGTCGGGCACCACGGGTCTGCCGAAAGGTGTAGTTCACACGCACGCGACGTCGATGTGGGGTGCGATGACGATTGCAGCGACGACCTACTACCACGATGCCGACCGGTACCTCGCCTGCCTGCCGATGTTCCACGTCGGCGCGCTGACGCCGCTCACCGTCAATGTCTACCGGGGTGCGACGAGCATCGTGATGCGCAGCTTCGATCCCGTACGGGCGTGGCAGCTGATCGACGAAGAGAAGATCACCACCGGGCTTGCGGTACCGGCGATGCTGAATTTCATGTTGCAGGTGCCGAACCTGGAGCGCTTCGACTATTCCTCGTTGCGCTGGTGCATGTCGGGCGCCGCACCCGTGCCGGTCGCACTCATTCAGGCGTATGCAGACCGGGGCATCGAGATCCATCAGGTGTACGGACTGACGGAGAGCTGCGGCCCGGCGTGCCTCATCGACGCCGAGTACGCATTGAAGAAGATCGGCTCCACGGGCAAGGCGTTCTTCCACACGGACGTACGCGTCGTGAACGAGCAGGGCCACGACTGCGGTGCCGGCGAGCCGGGAGAGGTGTGGGTGCGCGGCGCGCATGTGATGCGCGAGTACTGGAATCGACCGGATGCGACCGCGGAGACCCTCGTCGACGGCTGGCTGCGCACCGGTGACGTCGCATCCGTGGACGAAGACGGCTTCATCTACATCCAGGATCGCATCAAGGACATGATCATCACGGGCGGCGAGAACGTATATCCCGCGGAGATCGAGAACCTGCTCATGAGTCACGAAGGCATTCGTGAAGCGGCTGTGATCGGTCAGCCCAGCGAGAAGTGGGGCGAGTCGCCATTGGCGATCGTCGTGCGCAAGGACCCCGAGCTCACCGCAGCCGACGTGCTCGGCTTCTGCCGCGGCCGGTTGGCCGGATTCAAACAGCCGAAGAGCGTGGTCTTCGTCGACGAGATTCCGCGCAACCCGAGCGGCAAGATCCTGAAACGCATCCTGCGCGAACAGTTTCCCGGTCCGGCGCCGGTCTGATGGAACTCGAGGAACTGAGCCGCCGGTTGGTGCCGTTCGCGCAGGATCGCTATGCGGATCCCGAAGCGCGCGTATTCGACGTCACGAAGATGCCGGGCCATGCGGGGTTCGCGTACGGGTTCTCGGTGGAAAGCCAGGGTGCCGTCGAGAGCTGGTTCATCCGCCTGCCGCCGCCGAACGTGCAGTGGAAGGGCACCGCGGACGTGCTGCGTCAGGTGGCTGTGCTCAATGCGCTCGATGGCACGAAGGTGCCGCACTGTTCGGTGAAATGGTCGGGCGACGATCTCCAGTGGTTCGGTTGTCCCTACTTCGTGGTTCCGAAGCTCGAAGGGGACGTGCTGCGCATCGCACCTGGCGAGTGGGGCGCGTCGCTCCCGCGAAACGCATTGGAGAATCTGGGACAGCAGGCGATGACCGCACTCGCGAGGGTTCATCGGCTCGACTGGCGCAAGCACCTGTCGTACCTCGGCGAACCCATTCCGTTCGCGGAGGACGTCAGCCGTTGGGACCGGTTCTACGAGCGCGCCGCCGACCCGGAGTGCCTGGTTCTCGTACCGGAGGTTCGGCAGCGTCTGCTCGACACGATCCCCGAGGATGCCCCCGTTGGCGTCTTTCACGGCGACTTTCAGACTGCGAATCTGTTCTGCTCCAAGCGCGGCGACCTGCTCGCGTTGATCGACTGGGAACTGACGGGCATCGGCGCAACACTCAACGACGTCGGCTGGATTGCGACGTTCAGCGACGTGAAGGCGTGGCCCAAGGGTGAGCATGCGCGCGCCACCTTTCTCGACCCCGACACGTTGATCGGATACTACGAAGCCGCCTGGGGCGAGCCGCTGCCCAACCTCAACTGGTTCCGGGCGCTCGCCGCCTACAAGTTCGCGATCATCACGGGCTTCAACCTGAGCCTGCACCGGCGGGGCAAGCGCGTCGATCCCACCTGGGAAGTCACGAAGTTCTCGATGGAAACGCTGATGCGGCGGGCGCAGGAACTACTCGGATAGGCGGCCCCACAGACTGATCGACCACACGACGACAACGATCGCAAGCGACGTGAATACCGCCGCGGAGCCCATGTCCTTTGCACGGCCGGAGAGCTCGTGGAGATCCATGCCGATTCGATCCACCACCGATTCGATGGCGCTATTCAAGAGCTCGGTAACAAGTACGACCCCGAGAGTGGCCAGCAACAAAGCCACGTGCGCAGGCGTGGATCCCAGCCAGAACGCAAACGGCACGAGAATCACCCCGATGACGAGTTCCTGGCGAAATGCCGATT
>JBFKCZ010000524.1:0-2388 GCA_041620035.1 Pseudomonadales bacterium | reverse complement strand
GCCGATCCGAAGTTCCAGCGCCTGGGACGCATCGACCGTGGAGCAATTCCTGCACACGGCTGTGATACCCATGCGCCTGGGGTGCATCGGCGAAGACGACGCGCCGATGGTGGTGTCGCTCTGGTTCACCCTCGAGCACGGCCGCCTCTGGTGCGCACTGCACGAATCCGCGGCACTGCTGCGCTATCTGCGCGAATCACCCATCTGTGGCTTCGAGATCGCTGGCGACGGACCGCCGTACTACGGAGTGCGTGGGCAAGCGCGCAGCGTCGTCGTTCGAGAGCGCGGCGCATCGGTGCTGGACGAGCTGCTGGCCCGGTACGGCGTGGGCACCGAGACGAAACTGGGAAAGTGGCTGCGATCGCGTGCCGACGACGAATTCGCCGTGGCGCTGGAGCCACTCTGGATCACCGCCTGGGACTACCGCGAGCGTATGACCGCATGATTTCGCACGACCATTCCTTTTGGCGTGCGATTCTGATGCTTGCAGCCCTGACGCTGTCGACCACCGCTTGCACAACGCCCTCCGAGCCCCGCTATCCCGCACGCTACGTCGCGGTGCTCGAACGCGGCACGCCCGCGGCGAACATACCGGCCGATGCGGTGGATCGTTTCACCACGTTCTTCGAACGCATGCACGAGCCGGGGATCGAGTCCCGCGTCGAAGCGATGTACGCGCCATCGGCATACTTCAGTGACACGCTGTTCCTCACCGAGGATCGGGAGGAACTCGTGGCGCACTTCCGGGGACTGCAGCAAAGCGGCGCCGTACTCACGGTGGTTGTCGACGACGCAGCGCAGTCGGACAACAACCTCTACCTGCGATGGCGGATGACATTCGACTTCTCGATCGCGGGGCGCTCCCGCACGAGCAGCACGATCGGCATGACGCTGCTCAAGTTCGACGAGCAGGGCCGCATCACACTGCACCAGGACTTCTGGGACTCGAACGAAGGCTTCTACCGCCACGTGCCCGTACTGGGTGGCGCGTTGGATGCCATCGGCCGTCGCCTCGCCGACCCGGACTAGAACCTACTTAGGAATCGTTCGGGCCGGCTTTCGAGCTGTGATGCAGCGATCGGGCGATCGCATTCGGAGACTATCCCCGGAGCTTGGTGTCCGATCGGTCGGCGCGATGTCTGCACGCAGCTCCGGGGATAGTCTCCCAGTCTGACGCCACGAGCGCACACCCGAACGATTCTGAGATCGGTTCTAAACCGAAGGCATCGGCGGAAACTCCGCATGCCGCGGCAGTCCATCGGCGAAGGTCATCCATGGCAACTGCCGGGCTGTCCACATGTGCAGCTGCGGCGCCACCTGCGCCGGGTCATCGAGGCTGCCGATCGTCATGTCGATCAGCCCCGGCATCACTTCCGTTCTGAAGCAGATCTGGGTTCCGCACACGCCGCAGAAACCGCGCACGGCCTCGGGCGACGATGCATAGAACGTCGGCGGGGCACCCAGGAACGTGACCTGCGCGTCGGCATACATCGCCCATGCCACGACGGGCGCCGCATTGGCACGGCGGCACATGGCGCAGTGGCACAGCACGGTGCCCACGGGTGCTCCGTCGATACGATAGCGGACGGCACCACACTGGCAGCCGCCTTCCAATGATTCACGCACCTCACTCATGGCGCTCCCCCTTGCAGTGCTGGCCGCGACGACTCCACGGTGGCGGCGGCAGCGGTGTCTGTTCGAGCACGGCGACCACGTACCGATAGCGCTGCGCGCGCATCCGCGACCATCGTTCGAACCAGCACTTCACGTTGCGCCGCACCCGCGGCCATCGCGCGTGCACAGCGATCGGTTGCTCTAAGGCTTTCCGGCAGCCATTCATTGGCGATCCTCCCTGCTGATCGAGCCGTAACGATACGCCGCCGCTCCTGCCACCGTGGTGGCAGGAGCACTCTTCTGGGATTCGCGTATTGCCGCTTCTCCTGACACCGTGGTGTCAGGAGACCCCGCCAATTCTGGCAGCTGGGCTGGTGGCATCGCCGCATGCGACCCGCCGACCGCCTATTCCAGATCGTGCTGCTGCTCGGCCGCGGCCGGGTCGTGACCGCCAAGTCGCTGGCCGAGCGTCTGGAAGTCTCGGAACGCACCATCTACCGCGACATTCAGGACCTGATTGCTACGGGCGTGCCGGTGGAAGGGGAAGCGGGCGTCGGCTACATCCTCCGGCGCGGCTATCAGATCCCGCCGCTCATGTTCGACGAGGACGAGCTCCAGGCGCTGCTGTTCGGCGCCGACGTTGCCAAGTCCTGGGGCGACACCGCGATGGCGCGCGCCGCCGACCGCGTGCTCGCCAAGGTCGACGCGGTGCTGCCGGAACGGCTCCGGCCGCAGCTTTCGTCGACACGTCTGGTCGTGCCCGACATGCACGTG
>JBFKCZ010000523.1:0-2396 GCA_041620035.1 Pseudomonadales bacterium | reverse complement strand
GGAAGCTGATTGAAGGCGATCGCATCGATCACGCGCGTACCCGACTGCAAGGACAGCCGCGTGTGACGCTGCCCCACGATGCGCTGGTGAAGTACGTCGAACGTGCCGTGGAACAAAGGCTCAGGGAAACCCTGTCCCCAAGGTCCGCCCGTTTCGATCTCGCGCGCAAGGTCGAGGCCGAGATCCGACTCGTCGAGTTCGCCGTCGCTCATCAACACGCCGCGCAGATCCTCGGGCGCCACCCATCGACCGACTTCACTCGCGAACGCGCGCGCGAAGCGATCGAAGTGGACACGTCGGATGCTCAACCCCGCAGCCATCGCGTGACCTCCAAATTTCCGGATCAGTCCCGGATATCGCGACGCAATTGCATCGAGCGCATCGCGAACGTGCACACCCGGAATCGAACGGGCGGAGCCCTTGATCTCGTCGGGGGCGATGGAACCGGCGTCTGCGAACGCGATCGCGGGCCGGTGGAAGCGTTCACGCAATCGACCCGCCACGATGCCCACGACGCCTTGGTGCCAGCGTTCGTCATAGACGCACAATCCCGCTGGCCGCTCCTCCGCCAGCGGCATACTCGAAACGATGAGTTCAGCCTCCTGAGTCATCTGCTGCTCGATTTCACGGCGGGCAAGGTTCAGCTGTTCGAGGGCAGTCGCGAGCGAGCGCGCCTCGGCAATGTCGTCAGCCAGCAGGCACCGGATGCCGATCGTCATGTCATCGAGCCGCCCCGCAGCGTTCAGGCGGGGTCCCAGCCCAAAGGCCAGGTCGCTCGCCTTCAGGGTCGTCGCCGCCCGTTTCGACGCTTCGCACAACGCGACGATCCCCGGGCGGGCGCGTCCCGCACGGATGCGACGCAGTCCCTGCTGAACGAGGATCCGGTTGTTTCGATCCAGCGGCACCACGTCCGCGACCGTACCGAGCGCCACCAGATCGAGCAGGTCGCCCAATGCCGGCTCGGGGATGCCCTCATGCTCGAACCATGCCGCCGACCGAAGCGCGTTACGTGTGGCCGACATGACATAGAAGATCACACCTACTCCCGCGAGCGCTCGACTCGGGAAGTCGCTGCCGGGCACGTTCGGATTGACGATGACGTCTGCGTCGGGAAGGGTTGCGCCGGGCAGGTGGTGATCCGTGATGATGACATCGAGCCCGGCCGACTTGGCCGCCGCGACGCCCTCGATACTGGAGATGCCGTTGTCCACCGTCACGAGGAGGTCGGGCGCGTCCGCCAGCGCGAGCGCGACGATCTCCGGCGACAGCCCGTAGCCGAACTCGAATCGGTTCGGTACCAGAAAGGTCACGGTCTTCGCGCCCATGCTCTTGAGTGCAGTCACGGCGAGCGCGCTCGCGGTAGCGCCGTCCGCGTCGAAGTCACCAACGATCTTGATATGTCGCGACGAGCGCACCGCTTCCGCAATCATGATTCCGGCGCGATCGACCCCTTCGAGGCCCTTGGGTGGCAAGAGACCGGTCAGGGACAGGTCGAGATCGCCGGGGGCTGTCACGCCACGCGCCGCGTACACGCGGGCCATGAGGGGAGAGACGGCGCCGCTCAATCCTGCCGCCGAAGCGCTCGTCCTTACGACGATAGTTGAGTGCGGTTGCGCATCACGCATGGTCATCCAGCGGCTCGACACGGACGCGCGTGACCCGGTCGATGACCTCCGGCAACGCTTCGATGGCAGCAACCGCCGCGTTCATCGCAGATTCGCGAACGCGATGCGTCAGGATGATCACCGGAACCCAAGTGCGCCCCCCTTCCGTCCTGACCGCATGCTCGCGCTGGATGACCGCTTCGATGCTGATCGCATTGACAGAGAGGATCTGCGCCACCTTGGCGAGCACTCCTGGCTGATCCACTGACGGGATGCGGAGATAGTAGGCCGTTTCGACGGCCGCCATCGGCAGCAGTTTTACATCGGAGCGTGCAATCGGTGGTGCCACGGTGTTGCCACGTGCGAGGTCGATGAGATCCGATAGCACCGCTGACGCCGTTGGCTGCGCACCCGCACCGGGGCCGTAGTACAACGACGAACCGACCGCATCGGAATTCACGACGACCGCATTCATGACGCCGTCCACCTTGGCCAGCAGGCGCTCCTCTGGAATCAACGCGGGGTGCACCCGCAGTTCGACGCCTGCAGCACTGCGGCGGGCGATACCGAGGTGTTTCACGCGGTAGCCGAGCGCGTGTGCGTACTCGATGTCTTCCAATGTGATGCCCGAAATGCCTTCCGCGAACACGGCGCCGACGTCGAGCGGTGTATCGAAGGCGAGCGCGGCGAGAATCGTGAGCTTGTGTGCAGCATCGATTCCCTCGATGTCGAATGTCGGGTCGGCTTCCGCGAACCCTCGCGCCTGGGCGTCGGCGAGCGCTTCGGCAAAGC
>JBFKCZ010000522.1:0-2419 GCA_041620035.1 Pseudomonadales bacterium | reverse complement strand
TGCAATGCGCGCAGCGACAGCGGCAACGGCACATCGTCGAGCAGCACCGGGATGACCTTGTCGCGCTCCTGGGCCGTGGCGGCCTCGGCGCGCATCCAATCCGACTGCGCCGCGTGCTCGGTGAGCGCGATGAGCACGCAGGTAGCGGAGTCGATCGCAGCTTCGATACTGGATTCGAAGCGACTGCCCGGCTCGAGATCGCGGTCCCACCAGACGTCCAAACCATGCGCCTGCAACAAGCCCACCAACGGCTCTACCCGCCGGACGTCCTCGTGCGCATAGCTGACGAACACATCCACCATGGCGCCACCCTAATCCGGCAGGCCGTGCCAAGTGAATCATCAATTTGGACGATGGGCAGGCCGCCTCACGTCTCCTAGGTTGGTCGCAGGCGTGGCCGCTCGGGCTGCGCTGGCAATATTGAGGGAGAAGCACCATGCACATTCGACAGCCTGTTTTCGCAACGTGTCTCGCGTTCTTACTCGCGGTCACGACCGCGCACGCAACGGCGGACTACGGCGGCCAGGGACCCAAAGGTAAGCTCGTGACGGAAGGCCTGCTTGGCTCGGTGGGGGCAACGATCGGCCCGGACGCGGCGCTCTATGTCGCCGAAGGGGCGGTCGGTCAGATCCGGCGAGTCGACCTGGGTAACGGCAGCACCAGCGTGTTCGCAAGTGGTTTGCCGGTACAGATCATCCCGCTTGGCGGTGTCATCGACGTGGCGTTCCACGGGCATACCGCGTACGCGCTCGTGAGTCTCATCGGCGATGCCCTGCTCGGTGCGACGGGCACGGACGGCATCTACCGCATCGAACCGGACGGCAGCTACACGATCATCGCCGACCTGGGCACGTACTCGAAGAACAACCCGCCCCCGCCGGGATTCGACTATTTCCTGGAGAACGGTGTGCAATTCGCGATCGAGTCCGTGGACGACGGCTTTCTGGTCTCGGACGGGCACCTGAATCGCGTGCTGCACGTGACGCTTGGCGGTGACATCCGCGTGGTCGAGCAGTTCGGCAACATCGCACCTGCGGGACTCATCGAGCACGACAACGTCATCTACATGGCCGAAGTCGGCCCCGTGCCGCACGACGCTGCCACCGGTCGAATCGAAGCGTTTTCCTGGTTCGAACCCCGTGTCGTGGCCGCGGGTGTGCCGATGATCGTCGACGTCGCCGCGGGCCATCGGGGACGCCTCTTCGCGCTTTCGCAGGGTGACTTCGGTGGTGGAGCGCCGGGAGACCCTGCGTTGCCGAACACCGGACGCCTGCTCGAGGTGCGCCGCGACGGCACATTCCAAGTGCTCGCGGAGGGCATCAATCTGCCGAGCGCGTTGAATGTGCTGGGCCCGCATGCGGTCGTCGTGACCCTGACGGGCGAGGTTTGGCGTTTCCCGTTGCCGAATCGCGGGCCTCGGTACTGAGCGAGGTGACGCGATAACGCTGGCCGTGTGCGAAGTCCCTCGACGGTTTAGAGTAAGGGCTCTTCTGGGAGGGGGACAGCAATGGTCAGAGTCGAGGCAGCACGACGCGGCCGAACGCGGCCGCGTTCCTGCCATCCGCATGAACGGTTGAGCAGGACAGCGTCATGAGCTTCGAAAAAGTCGCGTTCGGATTCTTCATTGTGCTGGCGTTGACGCTCAACGTCGCGTTCGTCACCGGCGACATCGACAATCCCGCGCACCACAGCGTCTGGTTGTTGTTCAGCGCCATCATCGTCAATCTGTGCGCGACGCTCTTGAAACTGGGCGACCGCTCCCAGATCGGGTCGCTGCTGCTCGCGACCGGTCTCGTCGCCGATCTGCAGCTGATCGCGTCGGCCAGCGTCTGGACCATCGCGGAGTACGGCACCGGTGTCGGACTGACCACACCGGTGATGGTGAGCGTCGTGTCGCTCGCGTGTGGTGCGCTGGTGGCGAATGTCATATCGGTCACCATGGTGGTCGCGGATACGCTCATGCTGAGGCGCTGACCATGGCCAAGGGCTCCGACCTCGACCGCGTCACTGCGATCGTGCTGCGGGAGATGCGCGGCCCGGTCTTCATGTTGATCGCCGTCTACGCCGTCGGCATCGTCGGTATGGTGCTCATCCCCGGTCAGGACGCCGACGGCAACCGCGTGTACATGAGCATCTTCCACGCGCTCTACTTCATGACCTACACCGCGACGACCACCGGGTTCGGCGAACTGCCGCACCCGTTCAGCGAGCCGCAGCGGATGTGGGCAATCGCCTGCCTGCTGCTGAGCGTCGTCACCTGGGTCTATGCGATCAGCGCGATCGCGCGACTGGTCAGCAACCCGTTCTTCACTCAGGCCCTCGCGCAACGGCGCTTCTCGCGGGCGGTGCTGCGAATTCAGGAGCCGTTCGTGATCATCTGCGGCTTCGGCGACACCGGCAGCCTCCTCGCCCGCGGCCT
>JBFKCZ010000521.1:0-2430 GCA_041620035.1 Pseudomonadales bacterium | reverse complement strand
CGCCGACCCTCTTCCCGGGACAGCATGACGGGTTGTCGATGATGGACGAACGCGAGCCGGGGGTGCGCCGCGGTGGTCACGACCGCGAAACTCTCCACGGTCGTCTCGGGGCCGCGCCAGCGATCCCAGATACCGGCGAACAACAGCCCTTCGTCGCGGGCATGGTGAATGTAGTAGGGCTGCTTCGTGGATGCCGTCCGCGCCCACTCGTAGAAGCCCGCCACGGGTACCAGGCAGCGCCGGCGCGCAAAGCAGTCGCTGAAGGCGCGGCTCTCCGTGATCGTTTCCGACTTGGCGTTGAACATGCTGTATTTGGTGGAGAGTTCCTTGGACCAGTACGGCGTCAACCACCAGCGCATGTCCACGGCTTCGAGGGCACCCTGCCGATCCCGGCGAAAGACCGGCAGGTTCTCGGTCGGGGGCACGTTGAAGCGATCCTCACCCGCGTAACCCACGCCGAGCATGTCCATGAACAGGAGCGTGAGCGGGCCGGAGTGGATGTTGATGCGACCGCACACGGTCGTCAGCCGGTGAGTGCTTCATTGAGTTTGACGAGCTCGGGAAAGCTCAATCGCCACTTCGCACCCGCCGCCACATTGGCCTCGACCTGCGCGGGCGTCGTCGCGCCCGCGATGACGCTGCCCACCAGCGGCCGGGTCAACAACCATCCGAAGGCGAGTTCCAGGAGCGAATGATCGGTATCGGCAGCGAACTGCGACAGTCGCTCGACCAGATCGAAGTTGCGGTCCGAGAGCGCCGCTTTGGCGCGCTTGCCGATGTTGGCGAGGCGGCTGTCGGCGGGCGGTGCCTCACCGCGCCTGTACTTTCCCGTGAGCATGCCGCTCGCGAGCGGGAAGTAGGGAAGCAGCGACAACTCGAATCGCTCACACGCCGGAATGACTTCGGACTCGATGTTGCGATCGAGCAGGCTGTACGCGTTCTGAGCCGTTATGAAATGCGCCCGGTTCGCGCTTTTCGCGCACCAGACGGCATCTGCGATCTGCCAACCCGAGTAATTGGAGCAGCCGAGGTAGCGAACCTTGCCTTGGGTGACCAGATCGTCCAGGGCTCGAATCGTCTCGTCGATGGGGGTCTCGGGGTCGGGGAGGTGCATCTGATACAGGTCGATGTAGTCCGTGCCGAGGCGTCGCAGGCTGCCTTCCACCGCCTGCATGATGTGACGGCGGGAGCCGCCATGCCCTGATGGCTCCTCGGTGGGCATACCGAACTTCGTCGCGAGCACGACATCCGCGCGGCGGCCTTTGAGCGCCGCGCCCAGAAACTGTTCGGAACGGGTTTTTCCGTAGACATCGGCGGTGTCGAAGAAGTTGATGCCCGCAGCGAGCGCTGCGTCGACGACGGCGCGCGTACCCGCCTCATCGACTCGACCGCCGAAATTGTTGCACCCCAAGCCGACCTCGGAGACTTTGAGGCCGGAACGACCCAGGCGTCGCTGCTGCACGATCCCCCCTCGAGCGGTGACTTACCGCAACGATGTCGTCATTCCCGGTCATTTTCCAGCGACACCGCAGGGCCGCCACTCACCGCGGCGGCCAAGCTATTCGTCAGGAGCCCAAAGGCGCCGTCGAGCGCTACTTCTTCTTGTTGCCCAGCCGAATGTGGCGACGGCTCGCCAAGGCATCCTGGCCGCTCTGGCCGGTAGGGATCTTCTGGATGGTTTTGCCGGACTTGAGGAATGCCGCGATGTGGTCCTCGATCTCGTCACGCATCGCCGCAGTCGATACTGGCCCCTGGTTCTTTTTCATGGGTCTTCCCGCAGATTGGATCGACACCATACACGAAGACGCGTGCAGCGACGACCTTGACGCGGGTTGGCGTGTGTGGCGTTGCGCAACGAATCTCCGGTTTTTCGTTACGTTTCCTAGGGTTGCAGACGCTCCCGCGACCAGCCGCGCGGCTCTTTCACCCACAACGCGCGGTCGTGGGCGCGACCCGTGGACGCGACCCACAGCTCCACCCGATCGGCGACGATGTCGTAGCCACCCCAATGCGCGGGCCTCGGTATCGCCGTCGTCGCCTCGTAGCCCCCGAAGCGTCGCGCCTCCTCGTCGATGCGCGCGAGCAGTTCGCGCCGCGAACCGATCGGCGCACTCTGCTGACTGGCCCGGGCGGCCACCTGCGACAGCCGCGGCCGCGTCTTCCAGTACGCATCCGACACGGCTTCATCGGTGATCTCGACGGCCCCGGAGACGATGGCCTGGCGCCCCGCCTTGTCCCAGTAGAAGACCGCCGTTGCCCGCGGCGAGCGCGCGAGATCCTGACCCTTTGCCGATCGTCGGTTCGTGTAGAACGTCAGGCGCCCGCGTTCCGGATCGACACCGCGGCACAACACCATGCGACTGCGCGGTGCGCCGTCGGGTCCTACGGTGCTGACGCACATGGCATCGGGATTGACGTACGTATTGCCCT
>JBFKCZ010000520.1:0-2439 GCA_041620035.1 Pseudomonadales bacterium | reverse complement strand
CTGCCGGCGGCACGGCACCAGACATCGCAGGCAAGAACATCGCGAACCCCTCCGCGATTCTGTTGGCCCTCGGCATGATGCTGGATCATGTCGGTCGACCCGATCTCGGCGGCAAGCTGCGCGACAGCATTCTCGACGCAATCGGCGCCGGCGAAACCACCAGGGATCTCAAGGGCACACTGTCGACGACCGAGTTCACCGACACGGTTCGCCAGCGCCTGCAGGCCAAACTGTCGCGGTGACCACTCAGACGCTCGATTCGCTCTTTGCGCGACTCGAGGCCGCTCGAAACGACGGGTCCGTGCTGCCGCCTGTGGAGCGATGGCACCCGGAGCGCAGCGGCGACAGCCACATCACGATCGCGCGCGACGGCCGCTGGTACTATCGCGACTCGTTGATCCAACGTCCGGAAATGGTGCGGCTGTTCTCCACGATCCTACGTCGTGACGATGACGGCTACGTTCTCGTGACGCCGGCGGAGAAGCTTGCTGTGCAGGTGGAGGATGCGCCGTTCGTCGCGACCGCAGTGGAACGACGCGGCGAGGGCGATTCAATGGACCTCGCGTTCCTGACGAACGTCGGCGACGTGGTGGTTGCAGATGCGGATCACCGCATCGAAGTCAGAGCCGGCGAGCGCGGTCCGAAACCCTACTTGCACGTGCGGGCAGGACTGGAAGCCTTGATTGCACGGCCCGTGTACTACGAACTGGTCGAGCTGGCCAGGGAACGCGTACCCGGGCAGTACAGCGTCGTCAGTGCCGGCACGCAGTTCATGTTGGGTGAGCTGTAGGGGTGCGGGTTACATGTTCGGATAGTTCGGTCCGCCGCCGCCTTCGGGTACGACCCACGTGATGTTCTGTGCGGGATCCTTGATGTCGCACGTCTTGCAGTGCACACAATTCTGCGCGTTGATCTGGAAACGCGGGGCGCCATTCTCCTCGACGACTTCGTAGACGCCGGCGGGGCAGTAGCGTTGCGCGGGCTCGTCGTAGTCGGGCAGGTTGCGGGTAATCGGAATCGACGGATCCTTCAGCACGAGATGACACGGCTGGTCTTCCTCGTGATTCGTGTTCGAGAGAAAGACCGAACTCAGTTTGTCGAACGAAAGTACGTTGTCGGGCTTGGGATAGTCCGGCTTCTCGCACTCGGATGCCTTCTTCAAGGTGGCGTGGTCAGGCACCGGATCCTTGAGGGTGAAGGGCAGTTTGCCCTTGAACAGCGTGTAGTCGGCCCAGGTAAAGGCGGAGCCGAGCACGGTGCCGAATCGGTGAATGGCGGGCCCCGCGTTACGCGCGATCTGCAGCTCTTCGTACAGCCAGCTCTTCTCGAAGCGCGTTCGAAAGCCGTCTAACTCCGTACCGCTGGCACCGGCCGCGAGGGCCTCGAAGACCGTTTCCGCGGCCAACATCCCGGACTTCATTGCGGTGTGGCTGCCTTTCACTTTCAGCATGTTCAGAAAGCCGGCATCGTCGCCGATCAACAGCGCGCCAGGGACGCTGAGCTTCGGCAGCGCCTGCAACCCGCCCTTCACGATGGCGCGTGCGCCGTAGGCGACGCGTTTGCCACCCTCGAGGGTCTGCGCGATGACGGGATGGTGTTTGAAGCGCTGGAACTCGTCGAACGGGCTCAAGTGCGGGTTCTTGTACCCGAGATCGATGATGAGTCCGACGGCGATCTGGTTGTTCTCGAGATGGTAGAGGTAGGAGCCCGCGAATCCGCCCGTCCCGTGGTTGAGCGGCCAGCCGACCGTGTGCACGACTTTGCCGGGAACATGCTTGTCGGGAGCGACGTCCCACAGCTCGCGGAATCCGATGCCGTAGTGTTGCTGAGCCGACTCCTTGGCGAGCGCGAATTTTTCGATCAGCTGCTTACCGAGATTGCCACGGCAGCCCTCGGCGAACAGCGTGTATTTGCCATGCAGTTCGTACCCGGCCTGGTAGGTGCCCTTGTGCTGGCCGTCGGCGCCGACGCCCATGTCGCTGGTTGCAACTCCCTTCACGCTGCCGTCGTCGTTGAACAAGACTTCAGAGGCAGCGAATCCGGGAAAGATGTTGACGCCGAGTGCCTCGGCCTGTTCGCCCAACCAACGACACAAGTTACCCAGGCTCAGCGCGTAGTTGCCGTGGTTGTGCGTGGCCTTGGGTACGAGATAGGAGGGTACCTTGATTCGATTGCGATCGTTCACCAGGTAGTAGACATCATCCTGGGTAACGGGATTATTGAGGGGAGCACCGAGCTCTTTCCAGTTCGGGAACAGCTCGTTGAGCGCACGCGGCTCGAATACGGCACCCGACAGAATGTGTGCACCGATCTCGGAGCCTTTCTCGACCAGGCAGACCGTCGTTTCGCGCCCCGCAGCCTGCGCGAGTTGCATGATTCGACAAGCCGCCGCGAGCCCCGATGGCCCGCCCCCGACGATGACGACGTCGAACTCCATGG
>JBFKCZ010000519.1:0-2440 GCA_041620035.1 Pseudomonadales bacterium | reverse complement strand
CGGCCGCGGCGATGGCGTCCACCCGCGCCCCCGCCGGGCCGAGGGCGGCAAATTCCTGGAGCGCCGCCGCGAAGATCGCGGCACGCGTGCGCTCGGGATCCCGCGCCTCGCCCATGCCAAGCTCCTGCAGTAACCGCTCAGTTACTTAGAGAGTAACCAACTGGTTAATTGCCGTCTACCGGCGGCAGCCGAAGCTCGAACAGATCGCGGTTCTCGTTGGCGATCAGGAGCGTCTCCGCATCCCGCCAGGCCACCGCTTCCACGATCTTGGTCTGAAGACGGCTGATCGGAATCGTGTGCGTCGGCTTTTCGAGCCAATCGAGGCCATCCGCGGGGCGCGCGAAGATCCAGATCGCGATGTAGGTCAGCACGGCGAGCCGGCTGCCGTCAGGGGACAGTTCCGCCGCGGTCGGCAGCACCACGTCGTCGCGCGCACTCACGAGTGTCAGTACGTTGTCGCGGTCGATGTACTGCGTATCGAGCCGGTACAGCTTGGTACCGGGCTGCCAGCCCGTCTGCTGCCCCGGCGCACGGTGCTTGGTCAGAAAGTGCAGTTTTCCGTCCGCCGCGAACACCGCCTCGCAATCGAAGTGCCACTGGGTCGCGGGATAGGTGTCCTGATCCGGATAGCGTATGGGCAGAAAGCCCAGCGCCCTCGCCTCCGGGACGGCGAATGGATTGGGCTCCGGCAGGAAGTACACGCCGAGGTCACGGCGCGCGTTGCTGTTGTTGCCGACATCGGCGAGGTAGAGCACGTCACCGGCCGCGGTCATGTCTTCCCAATCGACGTTCCATGCATTGAGCACGCGCAACCCGGGCCAGGACCCATCGCTGTAGCGCCGCGCGAGGTAGTCGGGGATCACGGGCTTGCCATCGAGGGTGATGGCGAAGATCCGGGCCTCGTCACCGCTGTCGTTGTGTGCCCAGAAAACGCCGGGCTGACTCGAACGCGCGAGCCCGCTGACCTCGTTCATCGGCGCATGATCGATGCGCGCTATGCGAGAAAGTTTCGGCGGATCGGCTGCGAGGGGCATCGTCACGAGCAACCCCATCGCCAGTAGCGCGCACTTCAAAGTCGTAGTTCCGTTCGAGTCGAGCCGCGCATGGTAACCGAGGCGTTCGACTCTGTTATAAAGGCGCCCGCATTCGTAGAGGGATTCACACATGTCCGCCGCATCGATCCGCCCCCTGCCGCTTCTTCTACTCGCAACCCTCGTGCTTCCAATCCTCGCGGCCGGACCTGTGCACGCGAACGTCACTGCCTTCGAAGCTCGCGTCGACGCAGCCATCCAACGGTTCTACGATCAGGTACCCGCCAGTCAGACGCTGGCGAGCCGGGCCACCGGCATGCTCGTGTTGCCGCGGGTCTACAAAGGCGGCCTCGGCGTGGGCATCGGTGCGGGCGACGGCGCGCTCCGAGTGAATGGTCAGACCGTGCAGTACTACCGGAAGGCATCGGCCTCTTTCGGAATTCAGATCGGTGCACAGGTTCGCACCGAGGTCGTACTGTTCATGACGCAGGAAGCGCTGGATCGGTTCCTCGCAAGTTCCAACTGGCAGGCCGGCGTCGACGGCAGCATCGCCGTGATTCAGTTCGGCGTGGGCAAGACCATCGACACGGACAACATTCGCGATCCGATCCTCGGCTTCGTGTTTGGCAACAAAGGCCTGATGTTCGATCTCTCGTTCAAGGGCGCGAAGTACTCGAAGATCGTCAAGCAGTAGGCACGGGCGAGAGTCGCGTCGACGCTGCATCGAGAGCGCGCGCTGGATAGATCGACGCGAACATGGCGACCAGCATGCCCGATACGGCCGCGGTGATCATGAGCGGGTAGTCGCCCCCATCACCGATGACCGCAGCGGCCAGGATCGGGCCGCTCGCGAGCCCGAGTGTGGACGCCGACGCCACGAACGACACGAGACGCCCCGACACATCGAGCTCCGCGGCGAGACCCAGGAGGTACGGCAGTGCGATGGTGAAGCTGCCGCTGAACACGAGGCTTGCGGCCAGAAACGCCGGGCCCGAAGCGAACGAATACAAATGCATTCCGACTGCCGTGAGCGCAATGCTCACGACGAGCGGCCGCATGCGCCCCGATCGCAGCGACCACCACACGACGAACAGGCCGCACGGAATCGCGAACCAGAGTCCCGCGGCGACACTGAGACCAACGAGCGTCGCGTCCAGCTCGTGAAATCGGCCAATCTCCAGCACGAAGGAGAAGATCGCCATCTCGCTGATCTGGAAGAGGAGCACCGCAGCCACCACCAGCGCAGCCGGCAGGATCGCGAAGCCCCGCTTCGCAACCACGTGCACCGCGACCTTCTCGACGCGGTATTCGCCGAGCGCACCGACCATGACGATCGCAACCGTCGAGAACCCGATCAGCGCAAGCCAGGTCGGGGCGAGCCCCAGGGTTGTCACCAACGATCCGAGCGT
>JBFKCZ010000518.1:0-2471 GCA_041620035.1 Pseudomonadales bacterium | reverse complement strand
CGATGATCATGCCTTCGTAGCACTCTTCACCGGGGTTCACGATCATTCGTCCCCGGTCCTGGAGATTGAAGAGCGCATAGGCAACGGTCTTGCCAGGCGCAATCGAGATCAGCACACCGTTGTTGCGCTGCCCCAGCAGACCCGGAATCTCGTCGTCATACCCGGCGGAGCCATAGGACATGATCCCGGTGCCCGACGTGAGCGAGAGGAAGTGCGGCCGGAATCCCATCAGTGCGCGGGCTGCAATCCGATAGGTGAGCCGCACGCGGCCACGACCATCGACCACCATGTCGCGCAGATCGCCGCGGCGTTCCCCGAGCGCTTCCATCACCCGGCCCTGGTGGATCTCTTCGACATCGAGCGTCAGTTCCTCGAACGGCTCGAGCGTACGAGCGCCCTCGACGCGCGTAATGACGCGGGGCCGCGATACCGCCAGTTCGTAGCCTTCGCGACGCATGTTCTCGATGAGCACCGACAAGTGCAGCTCGCCGCGGCCCGAGACGCGGAACTGATCGGGGTCCTCGGTTTCTTTGACGCGCAGCGCCACATTGTGCGATGCCTCTCGCAGCAGGCGCTCGCGAATCTGCCGGCTGGTGACGAACTTCCCATCGCGCCCGGCGAGCGGCGACGTATTGACGCAGAACGTCATGGTGACCGTGGGCTCGTCTACGGTGAGTGCCGGTAGAGCTTCGACGCAATCCGGAGAACACAGCGTATCGGAGATGCCCACGCCGTCGACGCCGGTGACACAGACGATGTCGCCCGCGTGGCCGCGGTCGAACTCCACGCGCGACAGCCCATGATGGCCAAGCACCTGCAGCACACGCGCATTGCGTCTGGCTCCGTCGACACCGACGACGGTGATTGGCGCGTTCGCCTTAACCGAGCCGCGGCTGATGCGACCGATGCCGATGACGCCGACGTAGCTCGAATAGTCGAGCGAACTGATGCGCATCTGAAACGGACCGTCGGGATCCACGGCGGGCGGCGGCACATGCTTCAGGATCGTTTCGAGCAGCGGCGTCATGTCGGCACTCATCGAATCGGGATCGAGCCCGGCCGTACCGTTGAGCGCGGAGGTGAACACCACGGGGAAATCGAGCTGCTGCTCGGTCGCATCGAGCGAGTGGAACAGATCGAACACGAGATCGACTGCCTTGTGCGGACGCGCGCCTGCGCGGTCGACCTTGTTGATCACGACGATGGGATTCAGCCCTTGCGCGAAGGCCTTGCGTGTCACGAACCGCGTCTGCGGCATGGGCCCATCGACCGCATCCACGAGCAGCAGCACGGAGTCGACCATCGACAGAATGCGCTCAACTTCGCCGCCGAAATCGGCGTGTCCCGGCGTGTCGACGATGTTCACGCGATGATCGCGGTAAGAAATGGCGGTGGTCTTGGCGAGAATCGTGATGCCCCGTTCGCGCTCCAGATCGTTGCTGTCCATCACGCGGTCGGTGACCGGCTTGCGCGCATCGAGTGTTCCCGTCTGAAAGAGCAGACGGTCGACCAACGTCGTCTTGCCATGGTCGACATGCGCGACGATGGCGACGTTGCGCAAGGCATTCGCACGGTTCATGGTGTATCTCGAGAAATGGTTGTGTACTGATCCGGGTGCTAGACTGCGCGGCCCTCAAAGTGGTTGGCCGCCGAAAAAGGCGCGGCATTATGAACGAACAACGCAAGGCTGTCGCGTTAATCTCCGGTGGATTGGACTCGATGTTGGCCGCAAAGGTCATCATGGAGCAGGGAGTCGTGGTCGAAGGCCTCAACTTCTACACGGGATTTTGTGTCGAAGGTCACACCCACGCCATTCGCAGTTCGCAACCAAACCGGAAGAAGCGCAACAACGCGCTGTGGGTGGCGGAACAGCTCGGCATCAAGCTCAACATCATCGATGTTTCCGACGAATACAAAGACATCGTGCTGAACCCCAAGCATGGCTACGGCCAGAATCTGAATCCGTGCCTCGACTGCAAGATATTCATGGTCCACAAGGCGAAAGCCTGGGGATTCATGGCCGAGAACGACTTCGACTTCATCGTCACCGGCGAGGTGATCGGTCAGCGGCCCAAGTCCCAGCGCCGCGAAACCATGCCGATCATTGCCCGCGAATCCGGCGCGGAAGATCGCCTGGTGCGACCGTTGACCGCCAAGAACCTGCCGCCGACCCTGCCGGAACGCGAGGGCTGGATCGATCGGGAACAGCTGTTCGGGTTTCACGGCCGCAACCGCAAGCCGCAGATCGAACTCGCCGGAAAGTTCGGCTTCAGCGAATACGCGCAACCCGCCGGCGGCTGCTGCTTTCTGACGGACAAGCACTACTCGGCGAAACTCAACGATCTGTGGCAATCGCGGGGGGTGCGCGACTACGAGATCGACGACATCGTGCTGCTCAAGGTGGGCCGGCATCTGCGCCCCGCGCCGCACTACAAGCTGATCGTGGCACGCGACGACGGCGAGAATCACTT
>JBFKCZ010000517.1:0-2480 GCA_041620035.1 Pseudomonadales bacterium | reverse complement strand
GTCCACGGTGTGGGTCGATGGTGATGCGTGTCCAGGACCGATTCGCGACATCCTCACGCGGGCGGCGATGAAACGCGAAGTGCGCACGGTGTTCGTCGCGCACCATCCCGTGCGCATTCCCAAATCACCGCACCTGCAATCGCTGACTGTCACGCAGGGCGTCGACGCGGCCGACAACTACATTGCGGAGTCGGCACGACTCGGCGACCTGGTCGTCACCGCAGATATACCCCTCGCGGCGCGCGCCGTGGCCGCTGGGGCGAATGCGGTGAATCCACGCGGAACGGTGTACACGAAGGAGACGGTGCAGGCTCATCTCGCGCAGCGAAACCTCATGACCGAGTTGCGCGATCAAGGTGCTGTCTCGGGCGGCCCGGCGCCGCTCGGACGCAGCCAGATCCAGGCATTTGCAAACGCGCTGGATGCACACATCACCCGCATGAAGCGGTGAACGCCTTGAAGACTGTTGATAACCAGGCGGACCACGCCTCACACTCCCGGCCACACAACTAGAACCTATCTAAAGAAACCTTGGAGCTCTCATGGCACGGCGCAATCGCGACATCGAAAAGAACTACCCGAAGCGTCAGTTCATAGCCAAGTTGCGGCGACTGGCCGACGTGCTCGAGGCCGGCGGCACCTTCCAGATCCAGATTGCCGGAGAGCGAGTGCGCGTTCCGGCAGCGGCGATCATCAACATCGAGCACGAACGCGCCAGCACCGAGGAGGAGATCGAATTTCAGCTCAAGTGGCGTCCCGCGCCGCCCGCCAGGAAGAAGCGCTGATGCTGAAACCAGGCGACAAGGCACCCGAGTTCACGTTGTCCGATCAGGACGGCGCCTCGACTTCGTTGGATGACCTGCTCGCCGGCGGTGAACTGGTGCTCTATTTCTATCCCGCCGACTTCACGCCGGTATGTACCCGCGAAGCCTGCGAGTTTCGTGATCGGTTCGACGACCTCGCCTCGGTCGATGTGCAGATCGTAGGCATCAGCCCGCAGAGTGCCGCGAGCCATCGGCGCTTTCGCGAGTCGTTCTCGCTGCCCTTTCCACTGCTGTGCGACGAGCGCAAGGAAGTGATCCGGGCCTTCGGGGTGGACGGACCCCTGGGCTTCGGTGTTCGTCGGGCGACGTACCTGATCGGCAAGGATCGTTCGATCAAGAATCGCGTCGTGGCCGACATCTTTCTCGGCAGCCACATGGATCTCATCCGCCAGGTGATCGCCGACCGCTCGGGCTAGCGCGGATGGGCTTCACGCCGCGCGACGACTATCGGCTGATGACCCGAAGAATCTAGCCCGCCTTGCGATCGAGCCGTATGGCCACCGCACCATCGCGGGAGAAGATCATGCCGATGTACGCATCGGCCCAGCCGTACTTTTCCGCCATCAGTGCGTTGACCGTTGCCGTGTCCGAGGGAGACGGCACTGCGACGAAAGTGGCGGCCGTGCCGTGCCGCTCGACGGTGATCTCCGGATGCGCGACCAGGCGCCCATACCATTGCGCCTGGCTGGAACCGGCACGCAGGTAAGGCTGGCCATCGAGATCGACGATCCACAGGCGCGTCTCTTCGGCCGCGCCATCGGCGCCACGGGTACTCGCCACCACCACCTCGCCGGTTTCGGAAGCGACGAGTTGTACGACGAGCGCGAGCAGCAGGAGCGCGAACAGCGCACCCAATACCTTTGCAATGAACTTCATGGATCGACGCTCCGGCCGGGAATGCGCCGAAGACTGAGGGAGCGGAGAAGAAAATGCCAGTGACCCGCGCCGCTTGCGCAGGCGCGGATCACCGGCCGCAATCAGGTCAGTGTGCGCTCTGCCGGAGACGGCAGAGCGAGACGCGATTGATTACCAGCGACCGCCACCGCCGCCGCCACCACCGCCGCCAACACTGCCACCGGCGCGCCGGGGGCGCTCCTGGGCTTCGTTGACGCGCAACTGGCGGGAGCCCATTTCTTTGCCATTGAGGCGCGCGATGGCCTCTTTGGCTGCATTGGCTTCCATTTCCACGAACCCGAAACCGCGCGAACGGCCGGTTTCGCGATCGGTCACGACCGTCGCGGACTGTACGGCACCATGCGCAGCGAACAGCTCGCGCAATTCATCATCGGTCGTCGACCAGGGCAGATTGCCCACATAGATCTTCTTCACTTAAATCTCCAAAGACACTAGATACTGTGCGCAGACCCCTGCCAGATCGAATGGGCTACGCGATTACACCCACGGCACAAAGTGCCGCGAGAGGCTTGAGGAACGATTCGAGGGCCGACTTGCGAGAGGACCATTTCTTCCAGGGAGGAAAAATCACCGTAAGGCTAGATCGGGGCGGGACTGTTACTCAGCGGCCGGGATGGTACACGTCCGCCTGTGGGAAAGCCACAGCCGTCGTCGCACTCTGCGTTACTGGCACGAACGACCCCGCTTAAGGGAAGCTCTGGACCTTCACCCCCTACCACTGGAGACGCCACCATGACCCGC
>JBFKCZ010000516.1:0-2483 GCA_041620035.1 Pseudomonadales bacterium | reverse complement strand
CCCCGCCGCCGGTCCCGGGTCGATAACCACGAGCGCCCGCCCGCGGGACGGGTGTCACCGAGCCGATGGGAGGACGACGAGACTGCCGCCGCCGTACTCCATGCCATCCCGAATGCCCCGACCAGGAGGCCGATTGCGCGCCCCCCGCGGACGGCAGCCCAGGCCATGCCAGCGACTGCCACCACAGCTACGAGCCAAATGGACGCCGCAGCGACACCCACGGTCATGCCAACGAGGAGACCCGCGGCCACGCGGTCGATCGTGGCCACGCGAGACCGGCCCGGCTCCTGCCGGCATAATTGCACCCGTTTCGAATTCACGGTCGCTTATGCCACGCAAATTCCTTCGCCGGTACATACCGACCCCACAGGCGATGCGTGAGCACAAGGCACTCAGACCGCTGGGCGATCTCCTACAGAAATATCCGGAGATCTGGCACCTGCATCGCCGTTCGGTGTCCGGCGCGTGCTTCATCGGTCTCTTCTGCGCGTTCCTGCCCATACCGATGCAGATGCTCGTCTCAGCCGCTATCGCGATCGCTGCGCGATGCAATCTGCCCGTAGCAGTTGCGCTGGTCTGGATCACCAACCCCATCACGATGGGGCCCGTGTTCTTCTTCTGCTATCAACTCGGCGCCTGGCTGCTCGGTACACACCTCACCGTCGACGCGGTGGAACCGAGCATCGACTGGCTTACGAGTCAGGTCGGCCAGGTTTGGAAGCCCCTGCTGGTCGGCAGCCTCGTCTGCGGATGGGTGAGTGGAGTCAGCGCTTTCGTGATCGTGCGGGTGCTGTGGCGCATGCACGTCATTCGACGCTGGCGCGAACGCCGCGAGTTGCGTCGCTCCAGACTCAAACTTCGTGCAAAGCCACAGCAGGATTGAGGGCAGCGGCACGGCGCGCGGGCTGCAGGGCCGACGCGATACACAACGCCAGCGAGAGCGTGGCAATCGCGACGAGATCGCCGGGAAGGATCAGCACGGGAATCGTCTCGAAGTAGGTGCCTTCCAGCAACCGAGCTCGAATGAAGAACTCCAGCACCGAGATCGCCTCCGCTGGATATGACGCGAGCAGCAGGCCGACGACCAGCCCGACACCAACGCCGGCGACTGCAACGACCACACCCTGGATGAGCACCATCCGCACCACCACCGAATCGGCAGCGCCCATCGTGCGCAGTATTGCGATGTCGGCGCGTTTTTCGCTCACGAGCATGGTCTGTGCAGAGACGATGTTGAATGCGGCAATCGCGACGATCAGCAGCAGCAGCACGAACATCATGCCCTTCTCGAGCCGTACAGCCTGAAACAGCTCACCATAGCTCGCACGCCAGTCGCGCACGGTCCAGTCGGACGGAACGCGATCGACCGCTCGATCCCGCGCCTGCTCCACCTTCAAGGGATCGTCGATGACAATGCGAATCCCGGAAGCCCCGGCGCGTTCGATTCCACGCGTACCGACATCGTCGAAGCCGATCAATGCGAGCGCGTAGTCGATTTCGGCGCCGACCTCGAAGGTGCCCGTGAGCGTGAAGCGTTCGAGCCGCGGCATGACACTCTCGCCCGCCGGCATCGACATCACCAGAGTCAGCGCATCGCCCGCTCGCAAGCCCAGAAGCCCTGCCAATGGACGGCCAACGACTATGGAACCCGGCTTTCGCAACGAGGCCAGGCTGCCGTCGATCATGCTGCTCGTGAGCACGTCGAGCGCACCGAGACCTTCTTCGGCGATTCCGTAGACAGCGATCGGATGCACCGATCCACCTCGCGCGAGCATGCCGTCGGCTTCGTAGAAACGGAATGCAGCTGCACCGACATCGGCCAGGGCTTCGGCATCGCTCAGCGTCGGTGCGACGTTACTCTGCCGTGGGGGCGCGGCAACGACGTGCGGGACGAGCCCGAGAATGCGGCGCTTCAATTCCGCATCGAATCCGTTCATGACACTGGTGACCACCACGAGCATCGCTACCCCGAGCGCGAGGCCGATGACCGACACCCAGGTGATGAGCGACACGAACTGCCGGCGCTGCGATCGCAGATATCGCATTCCGATCCACAGCGACAGCCACCTGGCGCCACGCAGGCTCAAACGGGTTCCTCCAGCACGCCGTCGGTGAGTCGCACCGACCGGTCCAGCCGTGAGGCGAGCTTTTCGTCATGGGTCACGACGACGAATGCCGTGCCCGACCTGGCAGCGAGTTCCATCATCGCGTCGAAAACCCGCTCCGCCGTCTCGCGATCGAGATTGCCCGTGGGTTCGTCGGCAAGCACCACCGCAGGGTTCGCGACCAAGGCCCGTGCAATTGCAACGCGCTGGCGTTCTCCACCGGACAGTTCGGCGGGCCTGTGTGCCAGACGTCCTTCGAGATCCACCGCCCGCAGAATGGCGCGCGCACTGCGTTCGGCTTCGGCCGGCTTGGTGCGCGCCAGCAAGAGGGGCATCGCTACGTTCTCGAGCGCCGTGAACTCGGGCAGCAGGTGATGG
>JBFKCZ010000515.1:0-2484 GCA_041620035.1 Pseudomonadales bacterium | reverse complement strand
CTGTTCCATGGACTGGGCTTTTGCAATGGTTCATTGAGTCTAGTCGAGTTTCCCAACCCTGCCGTGACCGTGCCGTGACTGCGGCGCACCGCTACAATGGCCCCTTACTCGACGGCCGGCGGGCGATGACCGACTCAGAAAAACCGAATACCGATTTCATCCGCACGCGGATACACACGGACGTGGATTCCGGCAAGTTGCAGGGTGTCGTCACGACCCGATTCCCGCCGGAACCGAACGGGTATCTCCACATCGGTCATGCCAAGAGCATCTGCCTCAACTTCGGCGTGGCGAACGAGTTCGGCGGCGTGTGTTATCTGCGCTTCGACGATACGAACCCGCTGAAGGAAGACGATGAGTATGTCGATGCGATCATGGCCGACGTGCGCTGGCTGGGCTTCGACTGGGGCGATCGGCTGACCCATGCCAGTGACTACTTCGAACAGATCTACGCATTTGCCGAAGATCTGGTGCGAGATGGCAAGGCCTTCGTCTGTTCCCTGAGCGCCGACGAGATTCGCGACAGCCGTGGCACGTTGACCTCACCCGGCACAGAAAGCCCGTATCGGCGCCGTACGGTCGATGAGAATCTCGACTTGCTGCGACGCATGCGCGCCGGGGAGTTCGCGGACGGGGAGCACGTGCTGCGCGCGAAGATCGATATGAAGTCGCCCAACGTCAACATGCGCGATCCCGTGCTCTACCGCATACGCCATACACACCATCAGCGCACGGGGGATGCGTGGTGCATCTATCCGACCTACGACTACACGCATTGCATCTGCGACGCGCTGGAAGGCATTACGCACTCGCTTTGCACTCTGGAGTTCGAAGATCACCGGCCGCTGTACGACTGGGTGCTCGACAGCATCAACGTCAACTTCCATCCTCCCCAGATCGAGTTTTCGCGGCTCGGCCTCGAGTACACCGTGATGAGCAAGCGCTTGCTGCATCGACTGGTCGACGAAGGGTTCGTGGCGGGCTGGGATGATCCGCGCATGCCGACCATCGCCGGGCTGCGGCGGCGCGGAGTGACGGCGGCGGCGATCCGCGACTTCTGCTCACGGATCGGCGTCACGAAGCAGGACAACGTCATCGAAATGAGTCTGCTCGAGTTCAGCATCCGCCAGGATCTCGACGCCACCGCGCCGCGCGCGATGGCCGTTCTGGATCCGTTGAAGGTCGTGATCACCAACTACGAGGAGCCGGGCGAAACGCTGCATGCGCCTTGGCATGCGCAGAACGACGGCATGGGATCACGGTCGATACCGTTCGGCCGGGAGATCTACATCGAACGGGAGGACTTCGCCGATCCGCCGCCGCCGAAGTACAAACGCCTCACGAAGGGCGGCATGGTGCGGCTGCGCTACGCCTACATCATCCGCTGTGACGAGGTGATACTCGATGCCGCGGGCGAACCTGCGGAACTGCGCTGTACCTACTTCCCCGACTCGAAAAGCGGTTCCGACAAGAGCGGGCTCAAGCCGAAGGGCGTGGTGCACTGGGTATCGGCCGCCGAGGGAGTGGCGGCCGCTGTGCGGCTCTTCGAACCCCTGTTTCTGGAGCCGAACCCTGCGCGAATCGATCTCTCGGCGGTCAACCCGGCGTCGCGGCGCGAGGTGCGCGCAGTGCTGGAACCCGCCGTGCTGACGTCCGGGGAGACCCGTTTCCAGTTCGAACGCCAGGGCTACTTCCACAAAGACCCGGTGGATGACGCCGATGACGCACCCGTGTTCAACCGCATCGTGTCGCTGAAGGAAGGATTCAAGTAGTGGCGCCGCCCATTCGAGACGCCATCACACTCATGGAAGTGAGTCCGCGCGATGGCCTGCAGAACGAACCCGAACTGCTTTCCACCGAGGACAAGCTGACGCTGATCCATCATGCGCTCGACGCGGGCTTCAAGCGCATCGAAGTGACGAGCTTCGTTCATCCCAAACGCGTGCCGCAGATGGCGGATGCGGAAGCGGTCTGCGCCGGTTTGCCGCAGCGCGGTGACGTTCGCTATGCAGGTCTGGTGCTCAACCGGCGCGGCTACGAACGTGCCCGGGCAACCGGGCGGCTGGCGGAAGTGGGAATGGTCGTACCGGCGACCGCGACCTTCGGCGAGCGCAACCAGGGTCAGACGATCGATGAATCGGTTGCCGTCGGCCAGGAGATCATCGAGGACGCGCGTCGAGCCGGATTGCGGGCCTCGGCGACGATCGCCGTTGCATTCGGGTGTCCATTCGAAGGCGATGTCGAGATCGATCGGCTCGTCGATATCGCCGTCAGGCTTTCGTCGGCGCAGCCGTGCGAGATCGCACTCGCCGACACCATCGGTGTTGGCGTGCCCAGTCAGGTGAAGGAAGCCTTTGCGGCGCTGCGCGATGCGTTGGGCCCCGACATGCCGCTGCGTGCGCACTTTCACAATACGCGCAACACGGGCATCGCCAATGCGTACGCCGCGATCGAGTGTGGCGTCGAAACACTCGATGCCAGCAT
>JBFKCZ010000514.1:0-2485 GCA_041620035.1 Pseudomonadales bacterium | reverse complement strand
CGACTTCGTGTCCGGTGGCCGCTTCATGTACGGCGTCGGTATCGGCTGGCTGCAGGAAGAGTTCGTTGCGATGGGTACGCCGTTCGAGCGCCGCGGCGCACGGTTCGACGACTATGTCGTAGCCATGAAGAAAGTCTGGAGCGGCGAAGTCGTCGAACATGACAGCGACTTCATCAACTGGCACGGGTTCAAGAGCTATCCGTTACCCGTGCAGAAGCCGCACGTGCCGATCGTGATCGGCGGCAGTAAGGGCAAGATCTACGAGCGTATCGCCCGCCATGGCGATGGCTGGTATGCGCCGACCGCGAGCCCGGAAGAGCTTGCTCCGATGCTCGAGGAACTGAAGCGGGTTTGTGCCCGGATCGGCCGCGACTTCGCGTCCATCGAAATCACGACCATGTGGCCGGGCGCGGGCGGTGGCAAGGCGGTGGAGGCGTTCGAGAAGATCGGCGTATCGCGCGTGGTGGTGCCGCTGATGGCCCTCGGCCCAGACCCGATGAAGGGCATCGCCGAACTGGCCAAGAGTGTCATTCGCTGACGGGGGCACCCCGCGGCTGAAGGTGAGTGTCCACGGCCGCGTGCCGCACCTGCACGTACAGCATCACGAGCGCTGCGAAGGTGAGGACGCCGGCCAGCAGGAAAGCCGCGCCCGGCAGGTAGAACGGTGTCGCGGGCGCCGTGAAGTGACCGAATGTCTGCGTCATCACCAGTGGTCCGATGATCGACGCGATGCCGGCGATGCTGCCTAGCCCACCCTGCAGTTCGCCCTGTACATTGGCCGGGACCTGGTTGGCCATGATGCTTTGAATGGCTGCGCCCGATAGCCCCTGCAGTGCACCCGGCACGAGGAACAGATAGATCATCCAGCCGGACTGCGACGCCGCGTATCCCACGAGTGCGACCACGCCGCACGAAAGCCCCAGGTACGCCGACATGCGTTCACCGACGCGTGGCACCACGACACCGATCAGGTAACCCTGCGTCACCGCCATCATGATGCCCACGAATGCGAGCGATGCGCCGATCTGGCCCGGACTCCAGCCGAACTTCTCGATCGTGTAGAAAGACCATGTCGACGGCAGTACGTGATGCGCCACCTGATAGAGGAATACGACACCGGCGAGACCCCACACCACCGGATAGCGTACGAGTTGCATCGCGGTGCCAAAGGGATTCGCGCGGCGCCAGTCGAAGGCGCGTCGATTGCGACTGTCGAGTGATTCGGGGAGAACGAAGTAGCCGAACACGCAGTTGGCGAGCGCGAGGGCGCCCGCGGCATAAAACGGCGCGCGTGTGCCGTATTCGCCCAGGAGGCCGCCGATCGCCGGACCGAGCACGAAGCCGATGCCGAACGCGGCTCCCATCATGCCGAAGTTCTTTGCGCGCTCGTCCGGCGCGCTGATGTCGGCAACGAACGCGTTCGCCGTCGAATACGTCGATGCCGCCATCCCGGACACGATGCGGCCGATGAACAGCCACGCCAGCGTCGGCGCCCACCCCATCAACAGATAGTTGAGTCCGAAGATCAGGAGCGACAGCAGCAAAACCGGCCGGCGTCCGAACCGATCCGACAGGTTGCCGAGCACCGGCGAGAAGAAGAACTGCATCGCGGCGTAGACCACGAGCAGCCATCCGCCGGCGACCGTGGCGCTCGATAGCGTGTCACCCGTGATGTCGACGATGAGTTGCGGCATCACCGGCAGGATGATTCCCCAGCCGATGGAGTCGATCGCCATGGTGATGAAGATGAACGTGAACGCGCGGTTTTGCTTCATCCAGCGCATGCTACACGGATCCTCGTTGGGTTAGCATGCGCGGCTCGTTTTGAGGAGCACGTGCATGAAGATCGCAGGCGAGTGTCAGGCGCGGTTCGAGGGTGTGAAGAAAGCGTTTGCCGAGAACTTCGCAGCAGGCATGGAACTCGGTGCGTCGTTTGCGGCGACAGTCGACGGTGAATTCGTCGTCGACATCTGGGCGGGCGATGCCGATGAGAAGGGGCGCCCGTGGCGCGAAGACACGATCGTGAATGTCTACTCCACGACCAAGACGATGACGGCATTGGCAGCGCTGCTGCTGGCCGATCGTGGTGACCTGGATCTCGAAGCGCCCGTTGCGCGCTACTGGCCGGAGTTCGCCAAGGCGGGCAAGCGCGACATCGAAGTGCGCCACCTGCTCAGTCACTCGGCGGGTTTGTCGGGTCTCCAAACGCAGGCAACCGTGGAAGACCTGTACGACTGGGGCAAGATCGTGGGTTTGCTCGCCGATCAGACACCGTGGTGGGACGATCGCACGCAAAGCGGTTATCACGCGGTGACCCAGGGTTATCTCGTGGGCGAGGTCGTGCGGCGAATCACGGGTCAATCGCTGGGCCGGTTCTTCGCGGCCGAAGTCGCGGCGCCGCTTCAGGCCGACTTCCACATCGGCCTCGACGAATCGCACTTTTCGCGGGTCAGCAACCTCGTGCCGCCGCCCACTTCGGAACTGG
>JBFKCZ010000513.1:0-2495 GCA_041620035.1 Pseudomonadales bacterium | reverse complement strand
GCGGCGACACCGCCCGCCGCCGCGCCGCCGGCCCCGGACAACTGAACGGCTTCGAACGGCACGAACCATGGCAACACCACATCGACTTCGGCCACGTCGTCGGGCGGTGCCGCGAAGGTCAGACTCATCAATGCCGCGGCGCTGTCTTGGATGCCGCTCAGAAAGTAACGTCCGCCGTCGCCCTGATCGCTCTTCGGCTGAGCAAGGAACTGACCATCAGTGTCCTTCAACAGTGCGTACTTACGCTTACCAATGGGATCGAAGACGTAGGCGTCGCGATACTCGAGCGCGGCGAAATCAGCGGTATGTCGCGTCGCGCGTTCCAGCTTCACCCGAACCTTGAGTTCCTGATTGGCGCGTTTGGCCGATATCAGGCTGCCCTTCAGCGCCGAGGGTGAACTCACCGTCGCTGTCGAATCCACGTAGGCCCGCGGCCCCTCGGTCACGGCTACATCGTCGAACGGAAACGCGAGCGGCAACTGAACCGTGAGCGCGGCTCCTGGCGCGACAGCTTCGAAGTACATCCACAAGACGGCTTCGCGACCGGACGAAAGGCGCAACCACCAGCGCCCACCATCGTTCCAGTCGCTCACCGGACCGGCGAGGTAGCGACCATCCGCATCCTTGATCCCGAAGTACTTCTGCTTGGTCGCCGGATTCAGCAGCACGATGTCGCCGAATCGAATCGCCTTGGCCGCACTCATGTCGGTGCCGTCATTCCTGAATCGCACCGCCAAGCGCAGGGCGCCGCCTTGCTGACGCAACTCGAGGAGTTCGACCGTGACCCCTGCGAGTTCGGTTTCGACGGGCTCGGCGTAGCTGAGCGCACAGACGAAGCAAAGACTCAGAAGAGACGTTCCCCCGCGCATGGCACCCCACCTCCCCGATGAAGTACCGAAGGATTGTGCTACTCGGCGCGGTGGCCGCCAACTGGAATCTCCACCGGAACCCGCCACCCGGTCAGAGGGCGGCACGCGCTGGAACGGCCGTGGCGCGTGTACAATCGCGGAAACCCAGCGCCCGTGGGCAGTGCGCCACGGACGGCTCTCTGTACAATCGCGGATCCCAGCGCCCGTAGCTCAGCTGGATAGAGTGTTGGCCTCCGAAGCCAAAGGTCGCGCGTTCGAATCGCGCCGGGCGCGCCATTTCCCAGCATCCCCTTTTGCACTCCTCGAAGTCCGGATGTCGACCGCGCTGGCCATGTCGGTCTGAATCGGCCAGAGTGCCGGGCTTCCTCCACGATGCCACCGCCGTGAGCCAGGGTCTTCGCGCTTACCTCATCAGTACCGGTTTCTATCTGATCCCCGGCGGCATCCAGATGGTGCTGTTCCCGTGGCTCGTGGCGATCTATCTGCACGAGTCGCCGGAACGGGTGGGGTTCGCGCAGATGGCCGGCCAGCTGCCCATGCTGTTCCTCATTCTGTGGGGTGGGCTCGTCGGCGATCGCATCGATCAGCGCCGCCTGCTGGTGATGCTCCACGCGGTGATGATCGTACCGCCGCTTCTGATGGCGGGGCTCGTGCAGTCCGATCTCATCATCTACGAGATTCTCCTGGTGTGGGCCATGGTGGGCGGCGCACTCGGCGCCTTCGTGCAGCCGGCGAGGGATGCGCTGCTCAACCGTGTCGCGGGGCGCGACATTCAGAAAGTGGTGATGCTCACGATCGGCGTGCAGTTCGGCATTCAGATTCTCGGCTTCGGCGTCGGCTCGACGGCAGATACGATCGGGCCGACGACGCTGCTCTGCCTGCAGGCGTTGTGCATGCTCGCCGCCGTGATCGCCACGCTCAAGATCCCAGTGACCGCGGCGGCGGTACCGCGTCAGCGACGCCCGGCGTTGCGGGAGATTGCGGAAGGGATCGCCATCGCATGGCGGTCGAATGCCATCCGGCCCACGATCCTCCTCACGTTCGCCGTGGGCGTGTTCTTCGCGGGCGCCTACATGGTGCTGCTGCCGCTCATGGTGCGCGACATCTATGGTGGCGGCGCCGGCGGGATCGCGCTCGCGTTCGCGGCGAATATGCTGGGCACGGTGACGACGATCGTCTTCCTGATGCGAATCGGTGGCGTTGCGCGGCCGGGCCGCGCACTGCTCTTGGGTGGCATGACCAGTTCCATCATTCTCTCGACCCTGTACTTCGAACTGCCCGACTGGGGTTTCTACACCGTCGTCTACCTGTGGGGCATGTGCGGCGGGATCAGCATGACCATGAGCCGCGCCATCGTGCAGGAAGCATCGCCCGACTCGCATCGCGCGCGACTGATGTCGGTGTACTCCCTCGGCATGATGGGCGGCATGCCCATCGGCTCCGTACTGATCGGTTGGACGGTGGGAATCGTCGGCGCAAGAACGGCCGTGCTGGTGCCGTCGATCGGCATGCTGACGATACTGATCGTGCTGCTGATGACGTCTCGGCTATGGCATGTCGATCGCGGAGTCACGGATGGGCCGTAGCCGTAAAGCGAAGACGCTGTGGGAGCGCCCTTTGGAGGTG
>JBFKCZ010000512.1:0-2503 GCA_041620035.1 Pseudomonadales bacterium | reverse complement strand
TGTTTCCGAGCCGGTAGTCGCCGTGCACGATGGCGGCGCCAATCTGATCCGGCATCCGCTCCTCGAGCAGCTGACAACAGGTTTCCATCGCCGGAATCTCATGGGTCTTCGACGCCTCCCACTGCTTCGTCCAACGTTTGAGCTGACGGGTGAGATAGGCCTCTTTGCGGCCGAGATCGCCCAGACCGACGGCGTCCGGGTCGATGGCATGCAGCGCTGCCAGCACATCGGCAACGTGTTCACCGAGTTTGCGCCGTTCGCCATGCGGCATGTCTTTGACCGTCGTCGAGTCGTGAAGCACTGTGCCCTCCACGAACTCCATGACGTAGAAGGGAGCGCCGTTGACGTCTTTGTCGCTGCACAACCCGTGCGTACCGGCGACCGGGACATCGCTGCCTGCGAGCGCGGAGATGATCCGGTGCTCACGGCCCATGTCGTGGGCGCTCTCGAGTACGTGGCCAAGGGGCGGTCGACGCAACACAACGGCAGTACCCGCGGCGTCCCGACACCGATAGGTGAGGTTCGAATGGCCGCCGGCAATCAGGTCGTAGCGAACCGGCGGTCGAAATCCAGGGACGTGGTCGGTGAGCCACCGCGTCACGTTCTCTTCGTTGATACCTTCCATCGCGTCTTCGCCCAGCGTCGTTGTCAGGCCGCGTATAATAGCCAACTTTTCCCGTAGCTCACCGCAATGAGTCCCGACACTTGCCCAGACGCGCCGAACCACGGCACGTCAGTCGCCGGCCTTTACACGAGGTGTGCGTTCGGGTCCGCAGCGATTCAAAGCTGCGCATGAAGCGCGTCTTCTTCGCCATGCTCGGCACCGAGACGAATACTTTCTCGCCGATTCCGACCGGCATGGGCATCTGGCGCGATACGCTGCTCAGGCGTCGCCGCGAACATCCCGCGACGGTTACGCGAACACAAACCGTGTACGGCCCGCTGTTTCGGCTGCTGGACCAGCGCGGCTGGGAACTCGTTCCGGGGCTGCAGGCTTTCGCGACCCCTGGCGGCAAGACGCCGCGAGTCGTCTACGAGTCGCTGCGCGATGAGCTGCTCGATGATCTATCCGCTTCCGGGCGTATCGACGCAGTCATGTTGTTCCTGCACGGCGCCATGGTCGCCGACGGCTACGACGACTGCGAAGGCGATCTGCTGCGGCGTGTACGCGCGCGCGTCGGCGATCGTATACCGATTGGCGCGGAGCTCGATCTGCACTGTCATGTCACCGATGCCATGCTGACCTACGCCGACGTGCTCGTCGGCTACAAGCACTACCCGCACACCGACACCTACGAGCGACTGGAGGATCTGTTCCGCATCATCGCGGACACGGCGGAAGGCAAAGTGAGGCCGCGCATGGCGCGAGCGAAGTGCCGCATGCTCGGCATGTTCCACACCACACGCCAGCCGATGAGCGACTTCGTGGATCGCCTCTACGCCATCGAGCGCGAACCTGGGGTATTGAACGCGTGGCTCGCACACGGTTTTCCCTACGGCGACGTACCCGACCTCGGTGCTTGCGCCGTGGTGACAACCGACGGCGATGCAAACCGTGCAGCGAGTCTCGCGCGCGACATCCGCGATGCCTTCTTCGCGATTCGCGAGCGGATCACGCCGCCGTTGCTCACACTCGATGAGTCACTCGACGCAGCGCTTGCCGAACCGGCATCGCCGGTGACCATTGCCGACACCGCGGACAATACGGGCGGCGGCGCACCCGGCGACTCGACCTTCTTCCTGCGCGCCGCGCTCGAACGCGGCATCGGAAACGTTGCCATCGGCCCGGTGTACGATCCTGGCGCCGTGGCCATCTGTCACGATGCAGGTCCGGGTGCGCATCTCGAGTTACGCATCGGCGGCAAGCTCGGCCCCGAGTCCGGCGAACCGGTGGACTGCACATGCACGGTCATCGATGTGGCCGAACGCGTCGTGCAGACGCTGAACGGCGGACCTTCGAACCTCGGCCGCTCGGCCAGCGTTCGCATCGGATCGTCGGCGGCCGGCGCAATCGAGGTGACGTTGACCAGCAAACGTGTGCAGGCGGGCTCCCCCGAACTGTTCACCCAACTCGGCATCGACCCCCTGACCAAGCGCCTGCTGATCGTGAAATCCACCCAGCACTTCTGGGCTGGCTTTGCGCCCATTTCCAGCGCGGTGTTCTACGCGACGGGTCGGGGCGCCTTGCAGGGCCGCATGCAGGACATTCCCTACCGTCGCATTCGACCCGGTGACTACTGGCCCTTCACCGAGCAGCCGGTATTCGAAGCGTGATGCCCCGCGCCGCAACCGCCTTCCTGATCGGTGCGTTGCTCTGCGGCTGCGCCGCGCGACCCGTCGTCGGCATCCTCGCGGAAGCGGGCGATCCCGACGCCGGCACACTGACCCTTCAGAAAGAGGTCTTCAGGATCCGCTACGAATCGCTCACCTATACCGGGAGCGGTCGATACGAGTGGCCGGACGGGCGCATCTTCGAAGGCGACTTCGTCGACGGCCAACCGCA
>JBFKCZ010000511.1:0-2508 GCA_041620035.1 Pseudomonadales bacterium | reverse complement strand
CGACGTTGCCGCCGGCGACGTCGTCAACGTCGAGCGTTCCCTGCGGTTCGGTGACGAAATCGGCGGCCACATTCTGTCCGGCCATGTTGCGGCGGTCGCGCGCGTGGAACGAATCGACAGTGCGCCCGGCGAACGCACACTCTGGCTGAGCATCGCGCCGGAGTGGATGCGCTATCTGAGTCACAAGGGATTCGTCGCCCTCGACGGCGCGAGCCTCACCATTGCCGCCATCGATCGACCGCGCGGAGAGTTCTCGGTCAGCCTCATTCCGGAAACGATCGCCCGGACGACCTTGGGCACCTGCGGACCCGGTGCACGCCTCAATCTCGAGGTCGATGCGCAGACGCAGACGATCGTGGACACGGTGGAGCGACTGATGGCCGATGAGGATTGGCGCGAGCGCTTGCCTCGCGCGAAGTAACGCGTCTCTACCGCGGCGCCGGAGCGCGATGCAGCTGCCGAAGGTTACCGATCACGGCTTCGAGTGCACGGTCGAACACTTGCGACTCGTCGAGGATGGCCAGGGTGCGGTCCTTGAGCTCGACCGCTAACGCCATGCGATTGCGTTCCGCGACCTTCATGCCGCGTCGGTTGACGAAGATGTAGCGGTTGCCGGGCTGGATGATCGTCGCCAGCTTGCAGCGAATGCGTTCGCCGGAATCGTTGTTCATTTCCACCCATACACCTTCGGTCAGGCGGTTGATCTCGCGGACCATCTCCGGCTCGGGGTCCGGATCGGCGAGTGCGATGCGGTCGTCCGGTGTGGCGAGTACGATTTCATTCATCACCTGGAGATCCGGCAGCTCGGGCGCCTCGGGCAGATCGTCCTCGAGAAATGCACGGTCGCCCTCACCAATCGTCTCGATGCAACGGCGCAGCATGCTGAACTGGGGCTCGAGTTCCGACTCGGGCAGGCTCAAGTGCGACACGGTGTCGCGCAGGCCCTCGAGGATCGGGCCCGTACTCTGCTCCCGGCGCTCCACATCCTGCATGTTGTCGAGCGGTTGAACGCTCCAGAGCAGATCGTCGAATGAGCGCATGGCCTGCTCCCACTCGACGCTGTCGGTGCCATGCCGAACGCACAGGTAGACGAGGCCCCGGCTCAGCGTATCGCTGATGAACCGTCCGACCTCCTCGGGCAGCCGCAGGCCGCTCGCCTTCTGATTGACGAGACGTTCGACGGTCTGCTTCGCGGTAATGGTCTTCACGCGCCCCGACTCGGATTCCTTGACGCGTTGCTCGACGATTTGCGCCCGATGCTGATCGCGTCTCACGAACTGCCGCAGCTCGACCACGAGCTTCTCGAAGATCGCTGGATCGTCGGCGAAGTTGTTGAGAATCCGGATGACCACCGACTCGATCTTGTTGTAGAGCGCATCGCGCCTGAGTTCCGCACTCGAACTCCAGCCGATGCCAGCACTGGAGAGTTCGTTCAACAGCTGACGTGCCGGGTGGCTCGGCTTGCTGAAGAAGCTCTTGTCGAGAACCGCCACTTTCAGCATGGGAATCTGCAGGCGCGCGATCAGCGCCTTCATGGGAATGGCGAGGTTGCGATCGTTCAGGATGTAGTCGAACAGCATGCCCACGAGGTTGACCGTATCCTCGTCGGCGCGGGCCATGTTGCCGTCGCCGGTGCCCAGCACCGCGATTGCACGGCTCAGCACGAGTTCGCGCAGATTGACGGGCGTCGGCACATGATCGATGTCGATCGGTGTGGCGGACGCATCGTTCTGTGCCGCGGACAGGGCAGCCATGAGGTCCTGAGTCGATATCAATGGTCCCAGAGCGCCCTGTGACGTGCCGCCGCCACCGCTGCCGGCACTCACTCCAGCGTTTCCGCCGCTGGCGCCACCGCCTGACGTTCCGACGCCGCCCGATGGTCCGACGCCGCCCGATGGTCCGACCCCGCCTGTGGCAGGCGCAAGCAGTTGCTGCAGCAGGGAGAAGCCTTCGTCGGACTGTGTTCCCAATGTTTGTGAAGCTGGAGGCGCGGATGATGTCTGCGCGGTGGCCTTCTTGGACCTGGCCGCGGCGGAGTTCTTCTTCACGGGCATGCGCAGATCGGCGAGCACACCGGCTTCGGCCAGGATGCGATTGGCATCGTCGTACACGGGTGCCAGTTGCTCCATGACGAACCGCTCGAAGAGCTTCAGCAGGATGATGCGCGCTTTGATGTCCAGCACGAGATCATCACTCGCCCGCACAAACGCCTCGGCAATGCGTTGCGGTCCCAGCGGATTGGTGCGCTCCGTCACCGAGTGTCCCGGGCATATCGAGTCGATACGTCGCGTGAGTTGCATCACCGGGAGAGAGAATTGACTGGTGATCTTCGACACGATGCCCGAAATGGCCACAGATACTTCGAGCTCGTCGTTCTTGAGAAGAACCATCGAATCGGCGTTGGCTTCGACTTCCGCCGAGTCGTCCTTGGAGGGTGGGCCTGTGAGGGCGTCGAACCCCTCCGAAAGCCCTTGCGAGAATCGAGTGATGACCGGCTTGCGCTGCAGG
>JBFKCZ010000510.1:0-2549 GCA_041620035.1 Pseudomonadales bacterium | reverse complement strand
GTTGTTGCGGCAGCCGTCGGAGCCCTTGTGGGAGCGACCTTTGGTCGCGATAAGCGGTTGATTTCCTGGAGCGCAATCGCGAGCATGGGAATCGCGAGCGTTGGAATCACGAGCGTTGCTCGCTCAAGGCTCGCTCCTAGAATCCCGCGTCCAATTTCAACTATCTCGATGGCAAACCCTGATTCACGCGTCACGATCCATATGGCCGCGAGTCTCGACGGATTCGTCGCCAGAAAAGACGGGAGCGTCGACTGGCTCGAGACCTCGGATGAATTTCCCGGCGGCGAGGAAATGGACTCCGAGACCGTCGAGGCATTTCTCTCGAAGATCGACTGCTACGTCATGGGCTCGCGAACCTACGAGACCGCATTTGGTTTCGATGCCCAAGGGCTGGGCTGGCCCTACGGCGACAAGCCGACCTTCGTTCTCACCAGTCGGAATCTGCCGCGAAAGCGGGACAGCGTCGAGTTCCACTCCGGCGATCTGGCGAGGTTCGTCAACGAGGAACTGCGCCCCAGATTCAAGGGCATCTGGGTCGTTGGCGGCAGCGAGGTGTTCGGGGCGTGCCTGCGCCTCGGTCTGGTGGACGAAATCTACTACTCGATACTGCCGGTCCTGATCGGCGACGGCATCCCCTTCTTCGAGCACCTCGACACCGACACCGCACTGCACCTCGCGGAGGTCAAGGCGTACGCAACCGGCATGGTGGAGCTACGTTACGAGGTGCGGCGACCGCAGCTTTGAACCGACGTCCAGCCACATCTCACAGCGATGCGCAGACGTGCCCGCCGTCGACGGTCAACACCGAGCCGGTCATGTACCGCGACGCATCCGACGCCAGCAGCAGAAGCGGACCGTCCAGGTCGTCGAACTCACCGAAGCGGCGCATGGGGATGCCTTTTACGAACTCCGGCGCATCGTCGCTCTCGAGCAACAACCGGCTGACGTCGGTGAGGATGTAGCCGGGGGCCAGGGCATTTACGCGAATTCGATACTTGGCCGCTTCCAGCGCCATCACCTCGGTCATGCGCGTGATCGCGCCCTTCGAAACGGCGTACGGGAACTGGCCCTTGATGGTGCGCCGATCGGTGATGGATGAAACGTGGATGATGTTGCCCGCGGCCTGTTTGTTCGCAACCACACGCTCGGTGTAGAGCTTGGACATGAGCCACGCGGCCTTGAGGTTCGTGTCGAACACGTAATCCCAGTCGTCCTCGTCGATCATCGCGTAGGTCTTCGCGCCGGCTTCCACACCCGCGTTGTTGATGACGACATCGATGGGCCCGAATGCCGCTTCCGCGGTCTCGAGGAACTCCGCCATGCTGGCGCGGTTTCTCACATCGAGCGCCGCACCGACCGCCTCGCCGCCAGCCGCTCGAATTTCGTCGACGCGCGACTGAACCTTGTCGATGCGCCGTGCACCGAGCACGACCTTGGCGCCCGCATCGGCCAGCACGCCGGCGAAGTGATGGCCGAAGCCGGACGACGCACCCGTGATGATCACGTGCTTGTCGTCCATACGAAAGAGTTGTTCCATGATCGTCGACCCTGCGAAATTGCTCGAATCCTACCGCGGGAGGTCGGTGGCCGCACTCGCAGCGAGGAGGACCGCGTCATGCCGAAGATCCGACTACCTGCTCCGACGTCGACATGATGGGTGCCAACGCCGACGGCCGCTTCGTGCGCAAAGACGGAACGCCCTGCTAGCGCCGGTTGATCAGGATCAGACCGCCGCCGACGGCCGCAAGCGCAACCGCGAATCGCCACGACAGCGGATCGGAGAACACCAGCCAGCCGAAGAACACGCCGAACACCGGCGCCAGCAGGCTGAATGAGGCCATTCGGCCGACGGGGTACACGCGCAGCACCCAGGCCCAGACCAGAAAGCCCGCACTCGCGACGGCCACGACCTGAAACGCGAAGATCCCGAGCAGTTCCGCCGTCGGGTTGCGAATCGGCTCACCGAGCAGGAGTGCGAGCGGCAACAGCAGTACCGCTGACACGCTCAGGTGATAGAGCATGACCTGCTCCTGCGAACTCTCGATGAGGCGCGTACCGCGCGTGAAGAGCGCAATGCCGGCCCAGGCGCACGCGGCCCCCAGCGCGAGCACATCGCCGATCCACGCCTCGTCACTCGGGCGCGACTGTGAGTCTGCCAACACGAGCGCGATGCCGCCGATCGCCATCACGAGCCCAATGACCCGCGCGGGTGTGAGTCGATCTTCCGGAAACAGGAAGTGCGCACCGAGTGCGGTGATGAACGGCATGCTGTAGAAGAGGAGCGAAGCGCGCGCAACGCTCGTGTACTCCACCGCGTAGAACAGCAGCGCAAACTCGAGTGCGAACAGGAATCCGGCGAACAATCCATACGGCAGGGAGCCGTCGCGTATCGACAGATGCTTGCGCGCGCCAACGGCCCAGAGCAGCACCACCAAGAACGCACAGGCGCTGCGCAGGCCCGATTGAAACACCGGCGAGAATGCCGAGTTGACGAGTTTGACCAGCGCCTGATTGAGACCGAGCAGCGCATTGAAGGTGATCAGCGCCGC
>JBFKCZ010000509.1:0-2574 GCA_041620035.1 Pseudomonadales bacterium | reverse complement strand
GAGAATCGTAGTGGGTGTGCAGATCGATGAATCCAGGCGCGACGATCAAACCCGCCGCATCGAGCACCTGGTTGCCTTCGCCCGCGGCGATCGTGCCGATCCGGGCGATGCGCCCGCCAACGATGCCGATGTCGGCGGTGAATCGCGGTGTGCGCAGTCCGTCGATGACGGTACCGCGGCGAATGACGGTGTCGAAGGTAGTCATGGCCGATCCCCCCGCTCATTATTAGGAATGCGGCGGGCCAGCACTACTCGCGTTATCGAGAGGGTTCGGGCAGGCTCGAAGAAGAAGCGGGGAGGCATGCAGATGAAGATCGGTGTATTCGCAACGTTCATGTCGCCGCATGCGACGCCAGCGGTGATTGCGAGCTTCGCCCAGCGGGCGGAAGCCGCGGGTGTCGAGTCGCTGTGGATGGGCGAGCATGTCGTGTTGTTCGACAAGACCGAGTTCCCCTATCCCGGATCCAGAGACGGCCGCCTGCCGGTTCCCGCGGGCGGCGGTTTGCTCGATACCGTGGCGACCTTCGGATTCCTCGCTTCGGCCACCAAGACCCTGCGCTTCGGCACCGGCATCACCCTGCTCCCGCAACGCAACCCCGTCTACACCGCCAAGGAGTTCACGACGCTGGACTGGTTGTCCGGCGGGCGCGTGGACTTCGGCGTCGGTGTCGGCTGGTGCAAAGAAGAGGTGCTGGCGTGCGGTTATTCCTGGGAGGACCGCGGCGAACGTTGCGACGAATACCTGAGCATGATCAAGACACTGTGGACGGAGCCGGTGGCGGCCTTCGAGGGTGAACACGTCACGCTGCAACCCTGCCGCATGGATCCCAAGCCGGTGCAGAAGCCCCACATACCGATCATCGTGGGTGGCCACAGCCGCAGAGGCTTGCGCCGCGCCGCCGAGTTTGGCAATGGCTGGTACGGCTTTGCGCTGGATGTCGCCCACACCAGGCCGCTCCTCGCGGATCTGGATGTGGCACTGGCGCGCGCGGGGCGCAGCCGTGACGGCTTCGAGATCGTGGTGACGCCCAGCGCCGTGACCGCAGACACCCTCTTGGAGTTTCGCGACCTGGGCGTCGACCGTCTGGTGCTGCAGCTGGGCTCGCAGCGTCCCGAGGCGATCGACAAGCGGATCGGCGAACTCGAGCAGTTCGTGCGACTGTGCGCATGAGTCGGTGCGCAACGCGATGAAGATCGGCCTGCTTTTCAACACGGATCCGTTGCCGGGTGCGGCGCTTGCGGGCTTTGCGCGGGACGCCGAGCAGGCCGGTTTCGAGCGACTGTGGGTGCCGGAATTGTTCGGCCGCGAGCCGTTCGTGACGGCTGGCGCGCTGCTGCAGGCGACCAGCAGGATCGGTGTCGCCACAGGAATCGCCAACGTTTACGTACGCGATGCACTGGCGACGAAGGCCGCGGCAGCGACGCTCGACGAACTGTCCGGAGGACGCTTCGAGATGGGCCTCGGCGTGTCGAACACCGTTGGCAACAGCCTGCGTGGACACGAGTGGCTGCCGCCGGTGACCAAACTCACCCGGTTCTTCGATGCGATGGATGCAGCGAAGCTCATGTTCAAGGCGGATGGTCACGTCCCTGTCTATCTGGCAGCGCACGGTCCCAAGCTCATGGCGTTCGCGGCGTCTCGTGCCGACGGCGCGATGACCTATCTTGCGACCAACGACTACAACGCTCACGCGCGCAAGACGCTCGGTGCGGACAAGCGGCTCATCGTCATGCAGCCAACCCTCATCAATTCGTCCCCCGAGGCTGCGCGGCGGGTGGCGCGCAAAGCGGTGCGCATCTATCTGCCGCTCGCCAACTATCAGCGCGCGTGGGCGGCCCAGGGTTGGGCGCCCGAGGACTACCGCGACGGCGGCAGCGATCGATTCGTCGATGCGCTGGTCGCCTGGGGCAGCATCGATGCGGTCAAACGCCGATTCGCCGAACATCGTGCGGCGGGGGTCGATCAGGTGGTGATCATTCCGCTCAATTTCGATGACCAGTCGCGCCCGGATCTCGACCTCTTCTCTCAGTTGATTCACTCATCGTTGGAGGCGGAATGACAGCAACCGGCCGCGTGGACCGACCATGACCGAGATCGTTGCAAAGGATCAGCGCGACCCCCGCATCGAAACGCAGTTCGTGGATGCCAACGGGTTGCGATTCGAAGTCGACATGTGCGGCGCCGGCGATCGTCTGGCGCTGTGTCTGCACGGATTCCCGGAACACAGCTTCTCGTGGCGCTATCAGCTGCCCATGCTCGCGGACCTCGGCTATCGCGCCTGGGCACCGAACCTTCGCGGCTACGGCAACAGCTCGCGACCGGCGGGTGTGGCCGCCTACGCGATCGAACACCTGCTCGACGACGTCGCCGGTCTGATCGATGCGAGCGGCTGCTCGGAAACGGTGCTGATCGCCCATGACTGGGGTGCAGTGATCGCGTGGTACTTCGCCATGCGACGGCCCCGGCCGATTGAGCGCCTCGTCATCTGCAATGTCCCCCACCCGGTGCCGGCCCGACGAGCCATGGGCAAGGGTCTGGCGCAGCTTCGCAAGTCCTGGTACGTCTTCTTCTTT
>JBFKCZ010000508.1:0-2587 GCA_041620035.1 Pseudomonadales bacterium | reverse complement strand
ATGGACCATCACCGGCCCCGCAACTTGGCAGCCGCTACACCGCGTTCGTAGACTCACGCCACTCGAAGACGCTGGAGAAGGTCATGGCACTCGACGCGGCAACGCTCACGCAGCTCCTCGACACGATTCGTCGCTTCGTGCGAAATGAACTCGTGCCGCTGGAGTCGCAGGTTGCCCGGGAGGATCGCATCCCCGACCGAGTCGTCGCGCAGATGCGGGAACTCGGTCTGTTCGGCCTCACCGTGCCCGAGGTCTACGGCGGCCTCGGATTGAGCACCGAGGAAGAATGCCTGGCCGTCATGGAGCTCGGCTGGACGTCACCCGCATTCCGATCAGTGATCGGAACCAACAATGGCATCGGCTCGCAAGGCCTCGTCATGGACGGTACCGACGCGCAGAAGACTCACTACCTGCCGAAACTCGCGAGCGGCGAATTGATCGGCAGCTTCGCGCTCACCGAGCCCGAGGCGGGTTCCGATGCGGGATCACTGACGACCACAGCGCGACCGCACAATGGCGGCTTCATTCTCAATGGCACCAAGCGTTTCATCACCAACGCGCCGCAAGCACACCTCTTCACCGTCTTTGCGCGTACCGATCCGAATACGGAAGGTTCCGGCGGCGTATCCGCGTTTCTCGTCGACGCGAAGACCAAGGGAATCGTACTCGGCAAGCCCAACAGAAAGATGGGGCAACATGGCGCGCACGTCTGCGACGTGATCTTCGAGGATTGCTGGATTCCAGACACGGCGCTGCTCGGCGGCCGCAGCATGATCAACAAGGGCTTCTCCACTGCCATGAAAACCCTCGATCGCGGTCGACTCCACATCAGCGCACTCGCCGTGGGTTGCGCTGAGCGACTGATCCACGACAGCCTTGCATACGCCATGGAACGTAAGCAGTTCGGCCAGCCGATCGCGGATTTTCAGCTGATTCAGGCCATGCTGGCCGACAGTCGCACGGAGTCGTACGCGGCGCGCTGCATGGTGATCGATGCGGCACGACGAAGGGACGCCGGAGAAGCCGTGACCACATGGGCCTCGTGCAGCAAGCTGTATTCGACCGAAATGGTCGGTCGCGTGGCCGATCGTGCCGTACAGATATTCGGCGGCGCCGGCTACATGGAAGACTACGGCATCGAACGTTTCTACCGGGACGTGCGGCTGTTCAGAATTTACGAAGGGACGAGCCAGATTCAACAGACGCTGATCGCGCGCAACATGATTCGCGAGGCGAGCGGATGAAGTTCAGCTGCGTTGCGTGATCGCGGCGAGCAGCGACCCGCGCGTCAGGACAGATCCGGCAGAAAGATCGCGAACGCGGTGCCCTTGCCCGGCGCCGTGCGAACGTCGATTGCACCACCGAGTTCGGTGACCAGTCTGGCGCTGATGTGCAGGCCGAGGCCGGCGTGACCAGCGCCTTTGGCGGTCGTCTTTGGGTCGTAGATCCGGGCGAGCACCGCGTCGGGGAGGCCCGGCCCATCGTCGCGGACGACGACTTCGACACCGGCGCGCCCCGCCCGGTACAACCCACGGTACGTTTGGATCTCGAGCGAGCCGCCGTCTGGCATCGCCTCCACCGCATTGCGCGCGAGGTTCGTCAGTACCTGCGTGATGTGGTCGGCGTTCGACGTCACGAGCAGCGGTCCGTCATCGAGCGTGGCACTGACTTCGACGCCAGACTTTGCGGCGTTGGCCCCGATCAGTTCGACGACGTTGCTGACGATCTTGTTGAGGTCCACCTGCTCGCGGCGCGGTTCGCCGGCGGGCTTCGGTGCCTCGAGCGCCGGGAACTCGGTCACGCGTCGGACGATGGCCGCAGCCCGCCGGACTTCCGCGGCGACGAGGCGTAGCGGTTCGTGCGTTTCGGGATGATCCTTCAGACGCAGCTCGAGAATGTGCAGGTAGTTGTGCACGATGGAAAGCGGGTTGTTCGCTTCGTGCACGATCTCGCGCAGGCGCTTTTCGTGCTGCGCTCGGTAGGTCTCCAGACCTTCTCGCAGCGACGCCGCGCCGCGCCGCAAGACACCCATCCAGTGGCCGAGTTCGGCGGCAAAGCCCGCCATCAGGGTACCCGTCTGCGCGGAGTCGTCGTCACCCGTCCTGAACACGATCGCGCCCAGGATCTGTTCATCGTCACGCAACACAGTCACGGCCGCGGACTCCGCCGCGAGCCGCCTCAGGATCTGCCGATCGGCCACGGCGAGGTCCTTGGCTTCCTCGATCGAACCATCGACGCCGTCACGAACGGCAGCCGCGACTCTGCTGGGCGACGTCGTCACCGCCAGTTTGAGCGCCGATAGATCGTCGTCGCCCGCGCCTTCCAGCACGGCGCCGGCGCTGTCGATGAGGAACACGCGCGGTTCGTGCGCAAACAGTGAACGTGCGATCTGACGTCCCAGGCGATCGAGGCCGGCAATGTTGCTCTCACGGCCCATCACCATCGAAAACGCCGCGAGTTGGGCCTGGATCCAAAGGGTCTCGAACCATGCATCGGCACGGTCGAACGTGAGGCCTGCCGCGTCGATCAGCGCAATCGCGCGCGCTTCCGCCTGCTGCATGAGGGTGTTGAAGCGCGCTTCGTCGAT
>JBFKCZ010000507.1:0-2590 GCA_041620035.1 Pseudomonadales bacterium | reverse complement strand
GTGAAACTCCACGGTGGATGCGGCCTTCGACCGCGGATTATCCGAAATGTGCCGTAGCCGCACCTTAGTGCCTTGAAACCGGCGTCGGGGCGGGCGCATAGTCCCAAAACGATTGGAGGAATCAGTATGAAAATCAAGTCGTTGGGTCACGTCGTATTGCGGGTGAGCGACCGCGACCGTGCGGAGCGGTTCTACGGCGGCACACTGGGGCTGCCGCTGTGTGCCCGGTACGACGAAAACGGCATGAAGATGGCGTTCTTCACGCTCGGCAATCATCACGACTTCGCGGTGATGGAGGTCGGTGGCGCCGGCGGCGTGGCGGAGAATCGGCCGGGCCTCGACCACGTCGCGTTCAACATCGGCACCACACTCGATGAGTTGCGTGAAGCGAAGGTAAAGCTGGAAGCGGCGGGCCTGACGCCGAACCCCGTCGATCACGAAGTGACCAAGTCGCTGTACTTCACCGATCCGGACGGCAACGGCATCGAGTTGTACGTCGATGCATCCGATGTCTGGCGCAAAGAGCCGCAACGCGTCGCGCAGCTCTATCCGCTCGAGCTGTAACCGCCGCCGCTACTCGTGTTCCCCTACGCGCTTGCCGATCCAGTGCATGGCGATCGACAGAACCACATAGGCGCAGGCGGCGAACGCGTACGGCAGCGCGGGATCGAACTGATACAGTACGCCGCCCACCAGCGGGCCGATGGTGAATCCGAGCGGCCCGCATGATCCCGCGACACCGGCCACCGCGCCCTGTTCTTCCGGCGACACCGCGAGCGAAGCGCCTGCCATGAACCCCGGTCCGGCCATGCCCATGCCGAAGCCGAGCACCATCATTGCAATCGACAGCCAGAGCTGCGAAGTGGCCAGCGCCATGATCGTGAAGGCGACGATCAGCAGCGGCATGGCAAGTCTCAGCAGGGTGAAGGGCGACACATTGATGCGCTGAACGACGATGCCCTGCGCGATGAGTGAACAGGCGGCCGACAGCATCATCGCGAAACCGAACGTTCGCGCGGTCTCACCCGCATCGAGCTGCAACGTGTCCTGAAAGAGAAATCCCAGAGTCTGCTGCACGAGCGCCATGCCCGAGAACATCGTGACGCCCACGATCACGAAAGGAAGGATGCGCGGGTCGGTGTACCGCATGCGCTTCACCTTCGTCACCGTACGTTGCCGCGGCGGCTCCGGCAGGAAGCGCCAGACGAACAGGCCGTTCAGCAGCGCAACCCCTGCCATCACCCACAGCGGCGTCAGGAGCGAGAGCACCGCAAGGCCGCTGACCGCGGGCCCGAGGATCGAGCCGACGTTGTTGGCCGCACCGGCGGCACCCATGCCTTTGGTGCGATTGCTCGCGTCTGTGATGTCGGCCATGTAGGCGTTCGCGGCCGGCATGGAGGCCGACATCACGCCCGCATGCATCATGCGAGCCACGACCAGCGTCGCAAACAGCGTCCAGCCCGTGAGCGCACCGGACAGCCCCGCATACAGCACCGAATTGAAGAGCACAGTGCCTGCCGTGAAACCGAACAAGCCGACCAACATGACGCGTTTGCGGCCCCACACATCGCTGAGGCGACCCCAGATGGGGCTCGTGAGGAAGACGGTCAGGGATGACGCGGCGATGACAGCCGTGATCTGAATCTCGGAGAGACCGATCTCGCGTCCCAGCGGCGCCAACACCGGAAAGAGCACCGTGAATCCCATGCCGACGCTGACGAGCGATGCCAGCAGCGTGCGTTTGGCGTAGGTGTTGGAAAACTCCGGCACTCATCGCTCCTTGGCAAAGCCGGCGAGTGTATGCCAAGTCGCGAGTCGGGATAGGTTCTAGAATGAAACTCTTTCGAACCCACGGCGCAGCAGATGGCCCATTTCATTCTCGTGCACGGTGCCTGGCACGGCGCATGGTGCTGGTACAAGGTACTCCCGGAACTTCGTGCGCGTGGACACTCAGTGGAGGCGGTCGACCTGCCGAGCCATGGCATCGATCACACGCCCATCTCCGAAGTGAGTCCGGCGGCCTACGCCGCGCGCGTCGGCGAAGCGCTCGATCGCGCGGGGCGCCCCGCCGTGCTGGTCGGCCACAGTATGGGTGGACTCGTCATATCGCTGGCCGCAGAGCACTACGCCGAACGCGTGGAACGCCTCGTGTACCTCACGGCGTTCATGATGCGGGCCGGCGATTCGCTCCTGAGCACGATTTCGGAAGGTGCCGGCGACCGGGCTCAGATCCCGATGGTGCCGGCGCCCGACGGCTCGAGCGTGCGCGTGCGGGATGATGCCCTGGTAGATACGTTCTACGCCGACTGTTCTGCGGCCGACGTTGCGCTCGCCCGTGCCTGCCTGACGCCACAGCGCGCGGACATCTTCCAGCACGCGCTACCGACCACTCAGGCGCGCTGGGGCCAAGTGCCGCGTGACTACATCGTCTGCGAGCAGGATCGCGCGATCACCCCTGCTACCCAGCGCCGCATGATCGCCAACGTGGGCTGCGAGCGCGTGGTCAGCATGGACACGAGCCATTCGCCGTTCTTTTCGGCGCCACAAACCTTGGCGCAGCATCTCGCGACCCTCGCCGGCTGACGAGCCG
>JBFKCZ010000506.1:0-2607 GCA_041620035.1 Pseudomonadales bacterium | reverse complement strand
CCCGTCTTTCGTTTCTGGCGCGTCCGGAGAGATTCGAACTCCCGACCCCCAAGTTCGTAGCCTGGTGCTCTATCCAACTGAGCTACGGACGCGTGAAGGGCGCGTATTATCGGGAGGGGGTCTGGGGCCGTCAAGGAAACGGACGATAGAGCGCCTTGCCTCGCGCGATTCGAGTCGTGACAATCCCGCCATGGAACACACACCTCCAACCTCCGAAGACGAAACCCGCTTCCGCGGCGGACGGTTACTCGCGATCTGGGCGGTCGTCATCGTGGCACTGGCACTCGTATCGGCCGTCGTCGATTGGTTCGTACTCGGGCCGCTCACCGGTCGCATCTGATCGATCAGTTACAATCCGCGCGACCGTCCACGTCCATGGGGAGAACACCATCCAGTCCGGCATAGAGTTGATGGCCCTGGGCATGGGCACCGTTTTCGTGTTCCTCAGTGTGCTGGTGCTGGCGACAGTGGGGTTGTCGAAGCTGGTCGCAATACTCGGCGTCGATGCGCCACCACCACCGTCCGGCGGCTCGAAGGCGGAGATCGAAGGTGCGATTGCGGCGGCCGTTGCCGTGCACCACGCCCGCCACAGGTAGCTCGGAGGCACCATGACCAAGAGTCCGGTCGGCATCACCGACGTCATCCTGCGCGATGCGCATCAGAGCCTGCTCGCCACACGCATGCGCATCGAAGACATGTTGCCCATCGCGGGAAAGCTCGATCAGGTGGGCTTCTGGTCGGTGGAGTCCTGGGGTGGCGCGACCTTCGATGCGTGTATCCGTTTTCTCGGCGAGGATCCGTGGGAACGTATCCGGAAACTGAAGGCGGCCATGCCGAAGACACGGCAGCACATGTTGCTGCGTGGTCAGAATCTGCTCGGATACCGGCACTACGCCGACGATGTGGTCGACAAGTTCGTCGAGCGCGCGGCGTTCAATGGCGTCGATGTGTTCCGCGTGTTCGATGCCTTGAACGACGTGCGCAACCTGCAGCGCGCCATCGACGCGGTCCGCCGCCAGGACCGCCACGCCCAGGGCACGATCGCCTACACCGTCAGTCCGGTGCACACCATGGAGATGTGGGTGGATCTCTCCAGGCGCATCCAGGACATGGGCGCGCAGTCGCTGTGTATCAAGGACATGGCCGGACTGCTGAGGCCCTACGTTGCCTTCGAGCTGGTGTCGCGATTGAAGGAAGCGCTCGAGATTCCGATCCACATGCAGAGCCATGCAACGACCGGGATGTCGACGACGACCTGTTTGAAGGCCATCGAGGCCGGCATCGACAACGTCGATACCTCGATCAGTTCGATGAGCCTCACCTACGGACATACGCCCACCGAATCGCTGGTGGCGATCCTGCAGGACACCGATCGCGACAGCGGGCTCGACCTGACGTTGCTGCAGGAGATCGCCGCGTACTTCCGTGGCGTGCGTGCGAAATACGCGCGTTTCGAGGGTTCCTTGAAGGGCATCGACGCGCGAATTCTGGTGTCGCAGGTGCCGGGTGGCATGCTCACCAATCTGGAGAATCAGCTCCGTGAGCAGGGCGCGGTGGATCGCTACGACGAAGTGCTCAAGGAGATTCCGCGCGTACGGGAGGATCTCGGCTACATACCACTGGTGACGCCGACATCCCAGATCGTCGGGACTCAGGCCGTCATCAACGTGCTCACCGGTGAACGATACAAGTCGATGGCCAAGGAAACCGCAGGGCTGCTGCGTGGCGAGTACGGAGCAACGCCCGCACCCGTCGATGAAGCGCTGCAGCAGCGCGCGTTGGCGGCACACGAGGGTCGACACGAGGGCCGAAACGAACCGATCACCTGCAGACCGGCGGATCTCTTGGAGCCCGAGCTCGCGTCGATCACCGCCGAGTTCGATCGGCTCGCGACGGAAAAGCAGCTGCGCATTGGCGAGCATCGCATCGACGACGTGCTGACCTATGCGCTGTTTCCTGCGGTGGCGCTCAAGTTCCTCGCGCATCGCGGCGATGCATCCGCGTTCGAGCCCGCGCCGGGCAGCGAGCCGGCAAAGCGCGAACCGCCGGCGAATGAATCCGGGTCGCGCGATGCAGGCCCGAGCGTCTATCGCGTCTCCGTGAACGGGAATAGCTACACAGTGGAGATCGAAGCCGATGGAAGGGTGGGTGCCGTAGCACCGGCCGCACCAAAGGCAGCGCCTGGCGCCGGCGCCGTAGCGACCGCCGGGAACGTCGTCACTGCGAAACTGGCCGGCAACATCTACAAGCTGCTGGCCAATGCCGGTGACACTGTGAAGAAGGGCCAGCCCGTGCTGCTGCTCGAAGCGATGAAGATGGAGACGGAGGTGATCGCTCCGAACGATGGCCGCGTCGCCGAGTTTCGGGTGCGCGTGGGAGATGCAGTCGCCGTCGGGGCGCCGTTGTTTTCGATCGAGTCCTGAGCGTGGAGTCGCTCGCGGAACTCGCGCGCGGATCGGGTCTGTACCAGATTCAACCCGGGCAGATCGTCATGATCGCGGTGGGCGGGCTGTTGCTCTATCTCGCCATCGCCAAGAAGTTCGAACCGCTCCTGCTGCTGCCGATCGGCTTCGGCGGCATTCTCAGCAACATCCCCGGTGTCGAGAT
>JBFKCZ010000505.1:0-2609 GCA_041620035.1 Pseudomonadales bacterium | reverse complement strand
GCAAGCCGGTCGGCTTCGTTCTGCCGATTCAGCGCTGGAACGCGCCCGACAATCGGCGTCGCTGGATCTCGGAAGTCTGGCGCACGCGCTCGGGCAAACTGCTGCTCGTGCCCGGCGACTCACCCGTCGGATATCGACTGCCGCTGCCGTCCCTGCCGTGGGTGAGCAAGTCCGCGTATCCGCACATTCAACCCGCGGATCCGTTCTCGATCAGCGGGGAACTCGACCCCATCGATCCGCGACGGCAACCGCATCTGCGTGGGGCCGAGGCGGCCGTCGAGGCGCAGTCGGTCGTTACTCAAACCGCGACCGAAGGCCAGTACAGCGTGCGCGCCGCGCTGGCGGTGGAACCCCGCGGCGGGCATCTCCATGTCTTCATGCCACCAGTATCGAGCGCAGACGACTATCTCGATCTGGTCGCGGCCGTCGAAGATGCGGCCGCGGAACTCGACGTGCCGGTGCGTCTGGAGGGGTACGAGCCGCCCCACGATCCCCGGCTCAATGTGATCAAGGTGACACCCGATCCGGGCGTGATCGAAGTGAACATCCATCCGGCGCACGGCTGGGATCAGATGGTCGCGACCACCGAAGCGATCTACGAGGAAGCCCGCGCGGCCCGGCTCGGCACCGAAAAGTTCATGCTCGATGGCCGCCACACCGGCACCGGGGGCGGCAACCATGTGGTGCTCGGTGGATCGAGTGCCGCCAACAGTCCGTTCCTGCGGCGACCCGATCTGCTGCAGAGTCTGATCACCTATTGGCAGCATCACCCGGCTCTGTCGTTTCTGTTTTCGGGGCTCTTCATCGGCCCGACCAGTCAGGCGCCGCGCGTGGACGAAGCCAGAATGGATTCACTGGCGGAGCTCGAACTCGCGTTCTCCGAAGTGCCCCCGGCCGGTACCTACTCGCCGCCCTGGCTCGTCGACCGGATCTTCCGCAATCTGCTCGTCGACGTCACCGGCAACACCCATCGCACCGAGATCTGCATCGACAAGCTCTATTCGCCCGACGGTCCTACCGGACGTCTCGGTCTGGTGGAGTTCCGGGCGTTCGAAATGCCGCCGAACGCGCGCATGAGTCTCGCCCAGCAGGTACTGCTGATGGCGTTGGTCGCGCGTTTCTGGAAGACGCCTTATCGGGAACGGCTGGTGCGGTGGGGCACGTCGTTGCATGATCGTTTCATGCTCCCTCACTTCGTATGGGCGGATCTTTGCGATGTCGTGGAGGATATGCAGCGCGCCGGTTACCGCATCGAGCTGGAGTGGTTTCGACCCCACTACGAGTTTCGCTTCCCGCGCTATGGGGTCACCCAGTTTGGCGACATCGAACTGGAAGTGCGTCACGCGCTCGAGCCGTGGCACGTGATGGGCGAAGAGGGCGCACCGGGTGGAACAGTCCGCTATGTCGACTCTTCGCTCGAGCGGCTGCAGGTACGTACCAGCGGCATGAACGACGATCGTTACATCGTCGTGTGCAACGGACGTCGTGTGCCGATGTCCAGCACCGGCGTACAGGGCGAGTTCGTCGGCGGGGTTCGTTTCAGGGCTTGGCAGCCCGCGGCCAGTCTGCATCCGACCATCGGTGTCGATGCGCCGCTCACGTTCGATCTCTACGATCGCTGGAGCCAGCGTGCCGTCGCGGGTTGCCGATATCATGTGGCACATCCCGGAGGCCGCAACTTCGAAGATTTCCCTGTGAATGCCTATGCGGCGGAGAGTCGGCGTCTCGCACGATTCGAGTCGTTCGGACACACCATTGGAACCTACGCGGAACCCAAGCTCGAGCAGCGCAGCGAACATCCACTGACGCTCGATCTGCGGTGGCGTTGACGTGAGCGTGGTGTCGAAGGTGTCCGTTCAGTCGCCATTGTTGTTGCAGAACTATCGCCCACCTCGCGACACCTACGACGAACTGCTGGACGATCGAGGCGAACTGCGCGCGCACTGGCGACCATTCGTGGACGTGTTCGCAAAGATGAGCGGCGACGCTCGCCGAACGGCAGTGGACACCGCCGCGCGCATGCTCCGTGAGAACAACGTCACCTACGACACCGGTGGTCGCGATGCGACCGCGCGGCCCTGGCAGCTCGACCTCCTGCCGCTGGTGATCTCGTCCGCCGAGTGGTCCGCGCTCGAAGCGGGTCTCGTGCAACGGGCGCAGCTGCTCAATGCGATCGTCGCCGATTTGTACGGTCCCCAGCAGCTGTTGCGACGCTCAGGGTTTCCGCCTGCACTGGTGTATGGCGGCCCGGAGTTTCTCGTACCGTGTCATGGCATTGAGCCGGAGGATGGCACTCACCTGCATCTGTTGGCGTTCGATTTGGGCCGCGCGCCGGACGGCCGCTGGTTCGTCCTGTCGAACCGCACCCAGGCGCCCGCCGGCGCCGGTTATGCGCTGGAGAACCGGATCATTGCATCGCGCAGCCTGCCGGATGTCTTTGCGGCCGCTCGGGTTCGGCGTCTCGCGGCATTCTTTCGCGGCTTCAGCGAGCACCTGTTGAGCTTGGGAACGCGCGATGAACACCTCGCCGTGGTGTTGTCGCCGGGTCCTGGCCGCGAGAGCTACTTCGAGCACGCGTTCCTCGGCCGTTATCTCGGCTACCCGGTGGT
>JBFKCZ010000504.1:0-2625 GCA_041620035.1 Pseudomonadales bacterium | reverse complement strand
AGGCTATCGACGCCACGCACGACGAATCGGCGGCGATCCTGCGACGGCTCGACTCGGCCGATCTCGGCGACGGCACGGGCGCGATCGTCGAAGTGCTCGAGCACTGCGCGCGCAGCCGCTGAGGCGATTCAGCGGGCGATTGCCACCCAGGGGGGGTGTCGCAAAAAGCCATCGGAGCAACTGTGGGAGCGCCCTTGGGCGCGAACGGACTCAAAGGAATCAACAAGTTGTTCGCGGGCAAGTCGCTCGGCCGCTTGCGGGCGAGCTCCCGCTCCCACCGCTTGCGCTCGCCGGTTCAACCCCCGCGCGGCGTGAGGATCTCGGTGAGATAGTCGACGAGTGCGCGCGTCTTCGGCGACTGATGCTGCAGGCGCGGGTAGCTCACCCAGACCTGCTGATCCGGCAGCGGATACTCCGGCAGTACCTGTTCGAGACGGTTCCGCTCCAGGTCGCCGCGTGCCACGTACAGCGGCAGGCGTCCGATACCCATGCCTTCGCGCAGCGCGTGAAAGGCCATATCGACATCGTTGACGATGATGCCGGCTCGGCCAGGCAGTGCGGTGTCGGCGAGCGCGTGCTGCGAACTGATCTCGATGGTGGTGTGGCGGGCGAGGTCTTCGACACGCTCGGGACGTCCGGCGCGCTGCAGGTAAGCGCGCGATGCGCAGAGGATCAGCGGGGTCCGAACCAGCGAATGTGATACGACCCGGTCGTGAGCGAGTCGATCGAGGCCGATCGATACGTCGAAGGCTTCGCGCGTCAGCGGCGCCGCGGTTTCCGACAGCGATAGATCGATCGTGAGGTCCGGATAGCGGGCTTGGAAGCCGACGAAGATCCGCGCCAACGCGCCGCGCCCGAAGAACGGCTCGGCGAGCACGCGGATGCGCCCATGGGGTGCCGAGTCGAGCGATTGGATCTCGTTCTCGGCGTCGGTGAGCGCCTCGAGGATCTGCCGCCCGCGGTCGTAGTAGAGCTGTCCTGCTTCCGTCGGCGCGACCGAGCGCGTGGTGCGTGCGAGCAGGCGGGTGCCGAGGCGCGCTTCGAGCTGACTCAGTTGGCGGCTCACGGCCGACGGCGTGAGGCCGAGGGCCCGGGCAGCCCCGGTGAAGCTCTTGTGGTCGACGACGGCGACAAAGACGACGAGTGGATCGAGCCGGCTCATGACTTCGAGGTGTCGCGTTCGTGTTCGGGACCACTACAATACCCGGCTTTTTTCGGAATGCCGGATTCGTAATGTACAAAGTACGCACCTTCAATCAGATCGCACTGCGCGGCCTCGAGCGCTTTCCCCGGGAACGCTTCGAGGTCGGCACGGAGATCGCCGATCCCCATGCGATCCTGTTGCGCAGCCATCCGCTGACCGCCGCGCACATGTCGCCGAGCCTGCGCGCGGTTGCGCGCGCGGGTGCCGGCGTCAACAACGTGCCCGTCGACGTCTGCACCGAGCATGGCGTGGTCGTTTTCAACACGCCGGGCGCCAACGCGAACTCCGTGAAGGAGCTGGTGCTGGTTGCCCTCCTGATGTCCGCGCGCGACGTGCTTGGAGGCATCGAGTTCGTCGGCGGTCTGCGCGACGTGAGGGATCATGGCGAGCTCGATCGCCGCGTCGAGGCCGAGAAGAAACGATTCGCCGGCCAGGAACTGTATGGCAAGACCCTGGGCGTGGTCGGACTGGGTGCCATCGGTTCCCTCGTCGCCGATGCGGGTCTTCGGCTCGGCATGTCGGTGCTGGGATACGACCCGGCGATCTCCGTGGAGGCGGCGTGGCGACTGCCGAGCGAAGTGCAGCGTATGGAGCATCTGCACACCCTGTTCGCCCGTGCCGACTACGTGACTCTGCATGTGCCGTTGATGGACGCCACGCGCAACCTGGTGAACGCCGAATCATTGAAGACGTTTCGCAAAGGGGCGGTGTTGCTCAACTTCGCACGGCAGGAAATCGTCGACGAAGACGCGCTCGCCGCGGGCTTGAAGGAAGGTCGACTGCGTGGCTACTTCTCCGACTTTCCCTCCGAGCGGCTCATGGGGTTGCCCGGCGTACGCGCGACACCGCATCTGGGGGCGAGCACCTCGGAGGCGGAGGAAAACTGTGCGGTCATGGCGGCCGATCAGCTCATCGACTTTCTTCAGAACGGCAACATCCGCAACTCGGTGAACTTCCCCAACGTGACCCTCGAGCGCACCGAAGGTACGCGGCTCGCCGTGACCAATCGCAACGTGCCGAAGATGCTGGGACAAGTCATGTCGCTGCTCGCCAATCGCAACATCAACGTCATCGACATGATCAACAAGAGCCGCGGCGAGGTGGCGTACAACCTCATCGACATCGCGGCGCCGCCCGGGGAGGATCTCCTCCACGCGATCAACGCCATCGGCAGCGTGCTGAACGTGCGCGTGTTCGACGCCTAGCGCCTCCCCTCGACGCGGTGTTCAGCCGGGTCTCGCACCGTGACGAAGGCCGCGACGCAGCTGTCTGCGGGCGAATCGATCCGGTGCTACCGAAGCGATCTCTGCGCGCGTGACCGGTGCGAAGTCGCAACCCAGGCGTTCGGCGACGATGGCCGCACCGAGTGGCGCGGTCGCGGTGCCGTTCGAGCCGTGCGCGAGGTTGACGTAGATCCGGGT
>JBFKCZ010000503.1:0-2657 GCA_041620035.1 Pseudomonadales bacterium | reverse complement strand
GTGCTGGAACTCATCGCCAAGGAAATGTTGGGATAAGGTCCAGCGCGGCCATCGTTGTGGGAGCGGGCTTGCCCGCGAACGCGAATAAGTGATCGACTTGCAGCCGTTCGCGCCCAGGGGCGCTCCCACAATGCCTTCGATGACTTTTGCGACATCTTCCTCCGGGCGCGAACGTTTCGTTCGCGGGCCAGCTTCCCCGTCCGCTCCTACAACTCCCCGACCAGCTTCCAGCCGCGCTCGGCGCGTACGCGGCAGGCATCCTTGAATTCGAGCGCCGAGGCGGAACTCGCGTTGCCGTCGAGGCCGCGCTTGTAGACGCCCTGAATGATGCCGGCCGAGCGGAACAGGTTGTAGATCACGTAGAAGTCCCAGTGCTCGATGGACGAGCGACCGGCGAACTTGCAGTAGGTCGCCACGAACTCGTCTTCCGATGGGATGTTGAACTCGGCGAGGTCGACGCGGGCGAGGCCCGCGGTCGTGTACGAATCGGCGTGGTAATCCATGCACACGTAGCCGAGATCCGCCAAGGGATGCCCCAGTGTGGACAGTTCCCAGTCGAGCACGGCCACGATGCGGGGTTCGGTGGGGTGGATGAGCACGTTACCGAGCCGGTAGTCGCCGTGAACGATCACCGTTTCGTCGCTCGGCGGAATGTTGTTCGGCAACCACGCCATGAGCTTGTCCATCGCATCGATCTGCTCGGTCTGCGATGCGACGTACTGCTTCGACCAGCGTGAGATCTGACGGGCGTAGTAGTTGCCGGGTTTGCCGAACGTTTCGAGACCTACGGCCACGTAGTCGACTTTGTGCAGTGCCGCCAGGACGCGCGCCAGGTCGCGGTACAGCGCGCCGCGCCCGGCATTGTCGAAGTCGGGCAACAGAAGGTCGGTGAAGACGCGTCCTGCGACCTTCTCCATCACGTAGAACTTGGTGCCCAAGACACTCGGGTCTTCGCACAGCGCGAGCATCTTCGGCACGGGCACATCGCTACCGGCGAGCGCCTTCATGACCCGGTACTCGCGGTCGACCTGATGGGCCGATGGCAGGAGTTCTCCCGGCGGCTGTTTGCGCAGCACGTACTCGCCGCTCGCCGCACTCAGGGAATACGTGGGGTTGCTCTGGCCGCCGTCGAACTGACGGACTTCGAGTGGCCCTTCGAAACCTGCGACATGTGTCGCCAGGTAGGTTTCCAGTGCGGCCTCGTCGATGCGATGCGCGGGTCGCACCTCGATGAGCGAAACGGTATCGGGCATGGTGGGTTCCTTGCGAGTCGGCAAGGATACGGCTTGCCTCGTCGCGCCGCAAAATGCGAGTCTTGATGGCCGCATCAAACGATTCACTGGCTTTTTTTGGGGGAACGATGTCCGTACAGAAACGAATGGCGGTGACGCTGCCAGCAGGACCCTTCGTGAAGGACACGATCGCGCGCGTGAAGTGGGCGGCCGACAACGGTTACGCGGATGCCTGGTTCGGCGACGGTGGCGCGCCCGATGCGCTGACCACCGCGGCTGCGCTCGGCGGTGTTGCGCCGTCCGTTCGCATCGGCATTGCGGTCACACCGGTGTACACGCGAACGCCCGCGGTGCTCGCGGCGACCGCGAACGTGATCGCCCAGGTGCTGCCGGGGAAATTCGTGATGGGTCTCGGCTCTTCGAGTCAGACCATGATGGGCGGCTGGCACGGGATTCCCCTCGATAAACCCGTTAGTCGTGTGCGTGATACCGCGATCATGGTTCGCTCCATGTTGAAGGGCGAAAAATCCGACTTCGATCTCACGATCGCGAGCCACGGCTATCGTCAGTATCCGCTCAAGGATCCGCCGCCGATCTACCTGGCGGCGCTGCGGCCGAACATGATCGAGATGGCCGCCGAAGTGGGAGATGGCGTGATATTCAACCTCTGGCCCAAGGGCGCGTTGCCGAAGATGATGGAGCACGTGAAGATCGGCGCCGAGCGCGCGGGCAAGAATTGGCGTGAGGTCGAGATCGTCAACCGCGCCATGGTGCTTGTCACCGACGACAAGCAGGACGCGCGCAACCGATTCCGCGCCGCGTTTGCGCCGTATTACGCAACGCCGGTCTACAACAAGTTCCTCGCCTGGGCGGGCTATCAGGATGCGGCCGACACCATTACCGAAGGGTGGGCCGCGAAGGATCGAAACAAGACCGGCGGAGCGCTGACCGATGCGCTGATCGACGAGATCGCGATCATCGGCTCCGAGGCCGAATGTCGCGAACGCATCCTCGAAGATGCAAAAGGCGGCGTTCACACGCATATCGTCGCGCCACTGGCGGGGGCGAACAACGACGAAGTGCAGCGAACTTTCAAGGCGTTCACGCCCGACGTATTCAAGCTCGCTTGAGGAGTCCGCGAATTCGAGGAGGCGAAAACGAAATGGAGTACAACAAGATCATCGTCGACCGGCCCGCCGCGCGTGTACAGCGGATCACGCTCAATCGGCCGGACAAGCGCAATCCGTTGTCGAACGAACTGCGGGGCGAACTGTTCCACGCGCTGGAGGCGGCCGACCAGGACCCCGACATCGGCTGCACTGTAAGAAACTCGTGACTGCAAAAGAACAATATACCGACAACGGTCAGGATCCGCCGCTCGCTTTGGAAATGGCAATCGAGCATACTGAGGCGATTTTGGACGCG